>CAZYTN010000204.1:0-4419 GCA_964650115.1 uncultured Sulfuritalea sp. | reverse complement strand
CACTGTTGTCCGACCCCAGTTATCTCGATATCGCTCTTTGAGCGTTCCGCAAAGGATTAGCCATGGCCTTCAAGTTTCCCTTCAAGTTGCCGACACTCGATCGCCGCAATCGCTCATCGACCGGGACGCCGGTAGCAGGCGGGGCGCCCGCAGTGGACCGCCGCAGCAGCCGGGGCAACAAGCTTCCCCTGATCGGCCATCTGGATATCCAGACCCAGTTTCGAATTCTGGGTACGGTTTTTCTGATCAGCCTGCTGATCTCCGTCGCTTCAATCTTCATGCAGGTCCAGGCCACGGCCCGGGGTACCACCTTTCTGTCCGTCGCTAGTCACATTCCCCCGCTGACCCAGCAGATTCCCAAAGCCGCCCTGAATGCCATGCAGGGACAGAAGGACGCCTTTACCGAACTGCGCGACGCCCGCGACAGCCTTGGCAAAGTGCTCGAAAATCTGGTCGAGGGTGGTGAAGTCAAGGGCGTCAAGGTGGCGGCCACCAGCCTCCTGGCGCGGCCCGCACTCGACGCCTTGCGCGACAACTGGTACAAGCAGAACGACATCATCACCCTGCTGCTGGCCCAGGAGAACCGCCTCACGGCGATCAATCGTCTCGCCACTGACTCGGTGCGACACGGCAAAACGATTGCGGAAGCAGCGGAAGCCGCCGGCGGCAAGCTGCCCTACCTGACGGAGCGCATCCAGCGCGCCGCTGTCCAGCTGGCCTGGGCGCCCGGCTTCGACGAAACCGTGGCTGCCCAACTGGCCAAGGACATTGCCACCGCGACGGAGTTGGTCCCCGCCGACTCGCCGCTGGGCCAGAGCCTGAAACCGATGCAGGCCGTGCTTGCCAGCCTGTCCGGCGACCTCAAGCCGCTGGTCAAGGCCCGCTCTACCGGCGCCGGCCTCCTGAGCGGTTTGCGCACCATGGCGGCCAGTGGCGAAGACCTGGTCCATGCCTACGAAAGCGAGATCGCCGACCAGGACGCCTCTTCAGTCTCCGCCGCCCTGTTCGGCTCACTGGCGTTGCTGATGCTGGTACTCATGGTCAAGGCCTTCAACGACGAAGGTCAGCGCCGCAGCAATGAGGCCGATCACCAGCGTCGCGTTGCCGAAGCGGACAAGGACGCGACCCAGGGCGCCATTTTGCGACTGATGAATGAAATGGGCGACCTCGCCGACGGTGACCTGACTGTCCGCGCCACCGTGTCCGAGGACATCACCGGAGCCATTGCCGACTCGGTGAATTACACCGTCGAAGAGCTGGCCGTGCTGGTGCGCCGCATCAACGATGCCGCCCTGCGCGTGACCAGTGCCTCGAACGCCGCGCAAAGTACCTCCAACGACCTGCTCGCCGCCACCAAAGTGCAGTCGGCCGAAATCATGGGCGCCAACGCCGCGGTTCTGGAAATGGCCAACTCGATGAAAACCGTATCCTCCTCGGCGCTGGAATCAGCGCGCGTGGCAAACGCCTCGCTCGAAGCGGCACAGAAGGGCTCGGCGGCCGTATCGAACTCGATTTCCGGCATGAACGAAATTCGCACCCAGATTCAGGAGACGTCCAAGCGGATCAAACGGCTCGGCGAATCCTCGCAGGAGATCGGCGAAATCGTCGAACTGATTTCCGACATTACCGAACAAACCAACGTGCTGGCCCTGAACGCCGCCATTCAGGCGGCCTCGGCCGGCGAGGCGGGGCGCGGCTTCTCGGTGGTGGCGGAAGAAGTGCAGCGACTGGCCGAACGCTCCGGCGAGGCAACCAAGCAGATTGCCGCCATCGTCAAGACGATTCAGACCGACACGCACGATGCCGTGGCGGCCATGGAACACTCGACCCAGGGCGTGGTCGAAGGCGCGAAGCTGTCGGATGCCGCCGGTCGGGCGCTCAACGAAATCTCCAGCGTATCGCAGGATCTTGCCCGCCTGATTCAAAAAATTTCGACCGACACCCAGGCCCAGGCCGACATCGCCACCAAGGTGGCGGGTTCGATGCAGGACATTCTGCGCATCACCGGCCAGACCACCACCAGCACCCAACAGACCGCCGTGTCGATTGGCGAGCTGACCGAACTCGCTGTCGAACTGAAGGGTTCGGTCTCGGGTTTCAAAGTGTGAAGAAGAAACCGATCAACCACGGCGCAACGAATCACCTTTCATGAGCATGGATCTCGACATCGGCCCGCTGTCCTGGGTCAAGGGAGAAATCGACCTTGCACTGGAACGCGCCGGGCAGAGTCTTGCCGCCCACGCGGCGGACCCGACAGGCGACGAGTTGAAGAAGGCGCGCGCCAGCATGCACCAGGCTCATGGTGCGCTGGCCATTGTCGGGCTGGACGGCATTACCGAATTCGCCGACGCCATAGAACAGCTGCTGGCGGCGCTGGGTGATGGCACCACGCCGGATGTGGGCGCCGCAATAGGCGCGGCCCAGAGCGGGTTTGCCGCGCTGCGCGGCTATCTCGACGACCTGATGGCCGGCCACCCCGATCAGCCGCTGAAACTTTTTGCACCCTACCGGGCGATGGCGGTGGCGCGCGGCCAGCTGGCGCCCGGGCCGATCACCCTGTTCTTCCCCGATCTCACGCAGCGCCCGCCGAAACGCGAGAAGGACTTTCCGGCGCTCGCGCCCGACGCCCTCGCGACGCGACTCAAGGCGGCGCGCCTGGGCTTCGAGCGCGGCCTCCTGAAGTGGCTCAAGGGCGATCCCAAGGGCATTACCGAGATGAAGGTTTCGGTGGCGATGATCGAAATGACGCGCGCCACTCCGGCTGCCCGCGCCTACTGGTGGGTCGCGCTGGGGGTACTCGACGCGATGGCGGCCAATGGCCTGCCTGACGCAACACAGGCAAAAATGTTCGCCATGCGCCTCGGCGCGCAAATCAAGAAATTCGTCGAAGGCGGCGCCGAAGCGAACGAACAGCTTTTGCGCGAAGCGCTGTACCAGGCCGCCTGCGCTGCGGCGGGCGGCGCAGCCCTGGCCGTCGTGCGCGCCGCCTACCGCCTGGACGGCATGGTGCCCACCGCAACGCCCTCGGAGACCGAACGGCTGCTGCCCATCATTCGTCGCCTGCGTGAATTGCTGGCGACCGCCAAGGACGACTGGAACCGGCTTTGTGCCGGTACCGCCGCCGCGCTGCCGCCCTTCCATGAACGCACGGCGAAAATTGCCGAAGAAGGCGCGGCCACCGGGCAGCCCGATTATGTGCGACTGACCGCGGCCATTCTGCAACAGGCCGACCAGTTGCGCCGCGATCCGGCACACCACAACGAGGTCATGGCACTTGAAATCGCCACCGCGCTCGTGCTCGCCGAATCCGCACTCGAAAATTTCCAGTCGCTGGATGCCGAGTTCGCCCACTCGACCGATGTCGTCGTGAACCGTCTCGCCGCGCTCGGACGCGGCGAAGAACTCGGGTTGATGGAGTTGCCCCATCTCGACGCCATGTCGCGCCGGGCTCAGGAACGGCTGCTGCTTGAATCGGTGGCGCGCGAAATCCGCTCCAATCTCGGCACCATTGAAACGGCGCTGGACGCCTACTTCCGCGACACCTCGCGCCAGGGCACGCTGGCGGCGCTCACGCAGCCGATTCGGCAGATCCAGGGCGCGCTGATGGTGCTGGGGCAGGACCGTGCGAATACCGTGCTCGGAGAATGCGCGCACGAGATCGAGCGTTTCGCCGCACCGGGCTTCACGCCGCAAGCCGGTGACTTCGAAGAAGTGGCGAAAAAGCTTTCTGCACTGGGCTTTTTTGTCACCCAGCTGCAAGGCGGCGCTGCCGATATCGACGCCATCCTTGAACCACCCCCGGCAGCTAAAGCTGTCCGCGAGGAAGTCGAGCCCGTTGCGCCGCTGACGGTGACGCCACCTTCAGTACCGCCGCCTGCGGAGCCGGTTGCCGCTGCACCGGAGCCCGCTGCCCCGGTATCCGAGCCCTCGGCCCCGACACTGGTGCAGGAACCAGAACCGGTTGCCGCCGACGAAGCGGCTGCTGAAGAGGTATTGCCGGACTTCGAGGTGGAAGGTTTTGAGGCCCCCCCCGAACTCCCGCCCGAAGCGCCGGTGGTGCCCGTCGCAGCCCCGGCTCCGTCGGCCGAGGCCGCACGCATGATGGAGGCCAGCGAGGAAGACCTCGATGCCGAGCTGCTCGGAATTTTCCTCGAGGAAGCCAAGGAAGTGCTGGCCACCATCGATCAGCAGCTGCCGCAGCTGCATGCCACGCCAAGCGACCATGAGTCGCTGGTCACGGTGCGTCGCAGCTTCCATACGCTGAAGGGCAGCGGCCGCATGGTTGGCCTGAGCGATCTGGGCGAAGCCGGATGGGCCGTGGAGCAGGTGCTTAATGGCTGGCTGCACGAGACGCGCGCCGCGACGCCGGACCTGCTGGAAATGCTCGATCTCGCCGCTGTCATATTCAAGGCCTGGGTC
>CAZYTN010000203.1:360-4474 GCA_964650115.1 uncultured Sulfuritalea sp. | reverse complement strand
CCGACCGCCATCCGCTCGCTGATCAAGTCCGGCGAAAACACGCCGGCGACGCATCCGAAGAGCTATGACCTGAGCTCCCTGCGCATCCTCGGCACGGTGGGCGAACCGATCAACCCCGAAGCCTGGATGTGGTATTACAACAACGTCGGCGGCGCGCGCTGCCCTATCGTCGATACCTTCTGGCAGACCGAAACCGGCGGCCACATGATCACTCCGCTGCCCGGCGTCACGCCGCTGGTGCCGGGTTCCTGCACCCTGCCTTTCCCCGGCATTGCGGCCGCCATCGTCGATGAGACCGGCAACGATGTCGAATGGGGCAAAGGCGGCTTCCTGGTCGTCAAGAAGCCCTGGCCGGCCATGATCCGCACCATCTACGGTGATCCCGATCGCTACAAGAAGTCCTACTTCCCGGTCGATTTCGGCGGCAACCTTTACCTCGCCGGCGACGGCGCGATGCGCGACGCCAAGACCGGCTACTTCACCATCATGGGCCGCATCGACGACGTGCTGAACGTCTCCGGTCACCGCATGGGCACCATGGAAATCGAATCGGCCCTGGTCTCCAACCCGCTGGTGGCGGAAGCCGCCGTGGTCGGCCGTCCCGACGACCTGACCGGCGAGGCGATCTGTGCCTTCGTGGTGCTGAAGCAGGCGCGTCCCAGCGCCGAAGATGCGAAGAAGATCGCCACGGAACTGCGCAACTGGGTCGGCAAGGAAATCGGTCCGATCGCCAAGCCGAAGGACATTCGTTTCGGCGAGAACCTGCCCAAGACGCGTTCCGGCAAGATCATGCGGCGCCTGCTGCGCAGCCTGGCGAAGAATGAAGAGATCACCCAGGATGTTTCCACCCTGGAGAACCCCGGCATCCTCGATCAGCTGAAGCAGAACGCCTGAGGCTGGAGTTTGCCGGCAACAAAAGCGCCCCTCGCAAGACGGGCGCTTTTTTTTTCGTCTGACCGGCAGGCAATTAACCCCTTGCGGTCTGGCCTTGGGTACCATGCCAAAGGAAAATGGTATCCGATGGAGGTGATGACATGATTCGCTCCCGACTCGTCGCGCAACGCCTGGCCTTCCTGTTCCTGCTTGGCTGCTTCTTTTTCAACTATCCCTTGCTCTCGGTGTTCAACCGCGGCGGCGATTTTTTCGGTATGCCGCCGCTGTATGCCTGGCTGATGGGATCCTGGCTGGCGCTGATCGCGCAAATGGCCTGGGTCGTCGAAAGCAGGAAGGACTGAGATGCTGCAAGGCTGGGTCATCGTCCTCGCCTCGTTTCTGTATCTGGGCTTCTTGTTTGCCATCGCCTGGTATGCCGATCATCGTGCCGATACCGGACGCTCGCTGATTGCCAATCCGGTGGTGTATGCGCTCTCGCTGGGGGTGTATTGCACGACCTGGACCTTCTACGGCAGCGTTGGCCGCGCGGCGGCCAGCGGCATCGGCTTCCTGCCGATTTACCTCGGCCCGACCCTGTTGTTCGCTTTGGCCGGATTCATCCTGCACAAGATGATCCGGGTGGCCAAGGTCAATCGAATTACTTCGATCGCCGACTTCGTCGCTTCGCGCTATGGCAAGAGTCAGTTGCTCGGCGGACTGGTCACGGTGATCGCCGTGGTCGGCGTGATTCCCTACATCGCCCTCCAGCTCAAGGCGGTATCCAACAGTTTCGCGATTCTCGCCAGTTACCCGGAAATCATCATGCCGGCCAGCGCCGGCGCCGTGCCGATCTTCCAGGACAGTGCGCTTTACGTGGCGATGATCCTGGCCGCGTTTACCATCCTCTTCGGCACGCGCCACCTCGACGCCACCGAGCGCCACGAAGGCATGGTGGCGGCAATCGCCGTCGAATCCATGGTCAAGCTCGCGGCCTTCCTGGCGGTGGGCATCTTCGTGGTCTGGGGCATTCACGACGGCGTCGGCGACATTTTTGCCCGGGCGGCGGCGGTGCCGGACGTCGCGCGCCGTCTCGCCACCGCCGACTCTCCGGCTGCCTATGGCACCTGGGGCACCCTGATCTTTCTCTCGTTGTTCGCCTCGCTGCTGCTGCCGCGCCAGTTCCAGATCGCCGTGGTGGAAAACGTCGACGAGAGCCATTTGCGCCGTGCGGTGTGGATGTTTCCGCTCTACCTGTTCCTGATCAACCTCTTCGTGTTGCCGGTGGCGCTGGCCGGCATGCTGCATTTTCAGGGCGCCGGGGTCGATGCCGACACCTTCGTGTTGACTCTGCCGATGGCCCGCCAGCAGGAGGGTCTGACGCTGTTCGTATATATCGGCGGCCTGTCGGCGGCGACCGGCATGGTGATTGTCGAGACCATCGCCTTGTCGACCATGGTCTGCAACGACCTGGTCATGCCGGCTCTGCTGCGCCTGCCGATCCTCGGCCTGGCGGCACGCGCGGACCTCTCCGGTCTGCTGCTGGAAATCCGGCGCTGGGCCATCGTCATCATCCTCGGTCTCGGCTATCTCTATTTCCGCGTCGCCGGCGAAGCCTATGCACTGGTCTCGATCGGCCTGATTTCCTTCGCCGCGGTGGCGCAGTTCGCGCCGGTGGTGATCGGCGGCCTGTTCTGGAAGGGCGGCACGCGCGACGGCGCGGTGGCGGGCCTGGCGGCAGGTTTCGTGCTGTGGGCCTATACGCTGCTGCTGCCATCGTTCGCCAAATCGGGCTGGCTGCCCGACGGCTTCATCGCCCACGGCCTGTTCGGTATCGAATTACTGCGTCCGCAACACCTGTTCGGCCTCACCGGACTCGATGAAATCACCCATTGCCTGGTGTGGAGCCTGCTGGCGAATCTCGGTGCCTACATCGGCGTCTCGCTGCAGCGCACGCCGAATGTGCGCGAGGCGCGCCAGGCGACGCTGTTCGTCGGCGGCGCCGAGGCGGCGGGGCTGCCCGCCTGGCGCGGCAGTGCCGGCGTCACCGACCTGTTGCCGCTGGCCGGACGCTTCCTCGGCCGCGAGCGTGCCGAGGAGTCATTTTCCCGTCATGCCGCGGAACGCGGCCTGCGCAACATCGAGGAACTTCCCGCGGATACGCGCCTGGTGAACTTCGCCGAGACCCTGCTGGCGGGGGCGATCGGATCGGCTTCGGCACGGGCGATGGTCGCCTCGGTGGTGACCGAGGAACCGCTGGGCATCGACGAGGTGATGAATATTCTCGACGAAGCTTCCCAGGTGCGCGCCTACACGCGCGAACTGGAACAGAA
The DNA here is from genome assembly GCA_964650115.1 of uncultured Sulfuritalea sp. Taxonomy (GTDB): domain Bacteria; phylum Pseudomonadota; class Gammaproteobacteria; order Burkholderiales; family Rhodocyclaceae; genus Sulfuritalea. The sequence goes on along the minus strand of CAZYTN010000203.1, from coordinate 1,271 downwards.
GTCGCTGGAATTGAGAATTGCCACGGCGGAACTGCGCGAGGCCAATGAGCGCTTGCGCGAGCTGGATCGGATGAAGGACGATTTCATTTCCACCGTGACCCACGAGTTGCGCACGCCGCTGACTTCGATCCGGGCGTTCTCGGAAATGTTGCACGAAGATCCGAAGATCGATCTGACGCAGCGCACGCGCTTTCTCTCCATCATCGTCAGCGAGGCCGTGCGTCTGTCGCGACTGATCAACCAGATTCTGGACCTGGCCAAGCTTGAATCCGGCCGTGCCGAATGGACCGTGACCGCCGTCGATGTCAGCGAGGTGATCCGCGAAGCCGCGGATTCGCTGACCGTGCTGTTCGCCGACAAGCACGTGACCCTGGACTTCGAGCAATGCGAGGCCGGCCTCAGCGTCATGGCGGACCGCGACCGCTTGATGCAGGTGATGGTGAACCTGCTGTCGAATGCCCTGAAATTCGTGCCGGCGGATAGCGGCCGGGTGATAGTCGGCGCCGGCGGCACGGCGAGCGAAGTGCGCGTCAGCGTCACGGACAACGGTCCCGGCATTCATGCCGAGGATCAGGAAGTCATATTCGACAAGTTCCGCCAGGGTTCGGGCACTACCGACGTGCTCACCGACAAGCCGCAGGGTACTGGGCTCGGCCTGCCGATCAGCCGTCAGATCATCGAATATTTCAACGGCCGCTTGTGGGTGGAAAGCACTCCCGGCGCCGGCGCGCGTTTTGTGTTCACCCTGCCGCGCCAGGCAGGCGATAATGACAAAATCGCGCAAGGGGATAACGTCCCCCGCGGGAGCACGGGTCATATCCCACCGGGGGATACCGTCCCCCACAGTGGCGGGGGACATATCCCACCGGGGGATACCGTCCCCCACAGTGGCGGGGGACATATCCCACCGG
>CAZYTN010000203.1:0-260 GCA_964650115.1 uncultured Sulfuritalea sp. | reverse complement strand
GGGATACCGTCCCCCACAGTGGCGGGGGACATAATAATTCGCAGGGAGGAAGTCAGTGAGCCATCGCATTCTGATTGTCGATGACGAGCCGAACATCGTCATATCTCTTGAATACCTGATGAAGAAGGAAGGCTTCGAGATCGCGGTGGCGACCGATGGTGAATCCGCGTTGCGGCTGGCATCCGAATTCCGCCCCGACCTTGTGCTGCTCGACGTGATGATGCCGAAGAAGTCCGGTTTCGAAGTTTGCGAGTCGCTGC
>CAZYTN010000202.1:1856-4486 GCA_964650115.1 uncultured Sulfuritalea sp. | reverse complement strand
GTTCCCTTGCCGGTCGCGTAGAGCCGGCCGACGTTGAACTGGGCCGGCGGAAATCCGCTTGCCGCCGCTGCCAGATAGTAGTCGAAGGCCTTGGCCGAATCCTTGGCGACGCCGCGCCCGCTTTCGTAAAATTCGCCGAGATTGTTGCTCGCCGAAGGCTCGCCCTGCTGCGCCGCCGCGCTGTAATAGCGCAAGGCGCGCGCCAGGTCCACCTTGCCGCCAATGCCTTCGGCATGCATCCAGCCGAGCAGCGTCGTGGCGCTGAGCCGGCCTTCGCGGGAGGCGCGTTCAAGGCGGGCGTAGGCGCAAGGCGCATCGGGCGGTTCCGCCTCGAGGCAAATGCGGCCGAGCCGTTCGATGGCCCCGACGTGCCCGGCATTGGCGGCCTCCTGCATCAGCGCCAGGGCGCGCGCCGGGTCGCTCTCCCCGATGCACTGCGCATGGCGGAACTTCGCGCCGCCAAAGCCCTTGTCGAGCGCCGCAGCGAAGTGCGCGCAGGCGCGCTCGACGTCGCGTTCTTCGAGAAAGCCGTGCAGCGCGAGCGCGCCGAGCGCGTATTCGGCGGCGCCGATGCCGCGTTTGGCCATGCCTTCGAGGCCCGGACGGGTCGCGGCGAAGTGCTTGCGGAACTGCGCGCGATAGGCGGTAAACAAGTTTTCGTCGCCGCGTGCGAGCGCGCGCTCCGCTGCACGCGCAGCGCGCAGCGCGAGTTCGGCAAGCTTCTGCTGCGCCTGCGTGTCATCGGGATTGGCGCCTAGCGCGTTATTCAGGGCAATGGCCTCGCCGCTGATGATCTCGAGTTCGGTGACGGGATCGAGCACCGCCGGTGCAGCCGCCTGCGCTTTCTTTTTCGCGGCGCCCGGCTTGACCGGAGTGGCTTTGGCTTTCTGCTTCGCGGTTCGCACCGCGGCCCCGGCATCGCCGGCCGGCACCATGACCAGTCCCAGCGCCAGAGACAGGCAGGTGGCAATGCGGTAATATTGCTTTAAATCAGAAAGTAATGACATATTGATGAAGCCGAGTCTAGCCTGTCGCGATGTTATGCGAAAAGCTGTTGTGGCGGGGGCGCTCGTGCTCGCCGCGCACTCGCCTGCGGCACTGGCTGTAAATGACGATGCCGCGGAGGAACTGGCCAAGGCGGGCAAGTGTTTCAGGTGCCATTCGGTCGACAAGGCCAAGAAAGCCCCTTCGTACAAAAAGATAGCGCAGAAGTACAAGGGCAAGGCCGATGCCGAAGCGGCCTTGATCAAGCATCTCTCGTCCAGCAAGTCGGTCAAGATCGAGGATGGTGGCGACGAAGACCACGAGCCGCCGCCGGCCAAGGATGCCGCCGACCTGCGCAATCTGGTGCAATGGATTCTGTCGCGGGGCTAAGCGCCGGGGAAGCGGGGCCGCGGTGACATTGCCATCGGCGGGATACCGTCCCTAGCAGAACGCGGGGGAACACGTCCCAGCGGGGGATACCGTCCGCTCGTTCCTCGCGGACATAAATGAAACAGGCCGCTACGAGCGGCCTGTTTGCTTGATGGCTGGCGGACTTACCAGCTCTTGACCACCGCCGAGACGCCGAAGACGTGGTTGCTGTAGCGCGGCGAATTCTGGCCGGTCAGCAGAACCTGATTGATCGAGGTCGGGGTCAGGTAGTCGTAGGCCCAATCGCTGGACTGGAGGTTTTCGTAAAGGTAATTGAAGCGCCACGACAGCTGTTTGTTGTAGTCCCACTTGGCAAACAGTTGCAGGGAGTTCAGCCTGTTATGGTTTTCAGGCATCGATGTTGCCAGGGCTATGCCCGGTCCGGTGGTTATCGACGCCAGGCCGGTACCGTAGTTGTACACATAGGTTCCGCCGAGATCCCAGAGCTCCGCGGGTTGCCACTTGAGCCCGAAGCCAAGCGTGGCATCGCGATTCAGCAGGTCGGCGGACCAGCCCCTCGTTAGGTCGCCGGCCGTATTGTTAACGAACGTTGTCGCCGTGGTCCGCTCCCAGGTGCGTCCTCGCTGTGTGGTCCCGGTCTCGCCGTAGTTGGCGAAGGCGAAGGTCGTCAGGTTCTCCGCGGGTTGCCACTGCACATCGAGACTGACGCTGGTGCCTTCGGCCAGGGTCTGGCCGAGGCAGGTGTCCGGCAGTGTCGCGGACACGGTAGCCGGGATGCTGGGATCGACGACCGTGCTGCAGTGTGGCCCTTTCGCCTTGCGCCGGTAGTTGTCGACGGCGGCCTGCAGGCTGACTGTTTCCGAGGCGGTCCAGTTGCCTCCGGCACGCACGCGGTCCTCATTGTAATTGGCGTACATGAAGGAGCGCATGCTCGGGTGCGCGGTCATCCGATTTTGAGATTTGAACGTAGGATCCCAGTAGGTATTCTGGAAGTAATTGTTCTTGTCGTATTCCGAACCGCGGCGCTGCGTATAGGTATAGCCGACGCTGCCGAGAAACTCGTCGGAAACCGGGCGGCGCAGTTCGAGGGACAGCTTGTCGGTGTTCGTGTAGTCGCGATCCGCGGGGTTCCTGTAAAGCTCGTCGTTCAGGGCATACTTGAGGTTCTTTCGTTCGAGTCCGGCGCGCAGGATGGTCTTGGCGGCGATTTCATAGTCGCCATCGACCGAGAACTTCTGCTCGGTGGTGCTCAGGGG
>CAZYTN010000202.1:0-1756 GCA_964650115.1 uncultured Sulfuritalea sp. | reverse complement strand
TTGGTCGTCAGGGCCACATCCAGCAGGGTCTTGACCACCTTGCCGTCGAGCGAAGCGCGCGGCGGGACATTGAGCGCGGCGCCGCTGGCCAGGTTTGCCGAATAGGGCAGGAAGTTCTCGTCCTGGCGCGCGACGCTGTAGGAGAGCTTGGCCGTCAGGCGCGTGGTCTTGCTGTAGTTGTAGCCGGCGTTGGCGTAGATCTGATGAAAATCATTGCTCGGCGCCAGGGACAGTCGTGCGTTGATCTGTGTGGTGTTGTTGTACGGGTTGCGCACGTTGAAGGAATTCAGGTCGTTGTCGAATTTCGAATAGGCATAGCCGACCTGCAACTGGGCCACTTTGGTGGTGTAGGAGAGGATGGCTTCCATCTGCCGGGTGCGGTCGTCGATTTCGTAGGGAACGATGGCGGCTTTGAAGTTTGAGCCGAACGGAAGCCCCGTCAACCGGGTGCCGTCGCGATGGTCCTCGCGGTAGTTGACCTTGAAGTCCCATTCCTTGCCGAGGAAACCGGCCAGACCGACGCGATAGATGTCGCGCTCCTGCTCGATGTCGAATTGTCGGAGCCGCGGATTGATTTGCGCGATGTTGGCGGCACCGTTGGCACCGGTCACCACGAATCCCGCAGGCAGGGTCAGGTTGTTGCTGCCCAGTCCGTCATGGATGAATGAGCCGGTGTCCCATTGCGAGCGCGTGATCCGGTCATAGTTGAGCGATGCGGTCCATTTGCCCTGGATGCCACCCTCGGCTGACATCTTGCGCGAATCGAGGCCTAGCGTGGAGCCGTAGACCTGCCAGTACTGCGCATCGTTGGCCCCGTCGCGGGACAGCCAGTTGAAGCCGGCCAGGGGGAAACCGCCCTGGTCGGTCAGCCCGGAAAACTGGCCGAAGCGGTAGGAGTCATGGGAGTTGTAGCCGACGCCCAGCTCGACATAGTTTTCCGACCAGCGCGACATGTCCGCGTCGCGAAACAGCACGTCGGAATCGCGGAACAGCCGGGCCGTGAGCACGGTATCGGCAAGGGATGGCGCAGCGGCCAGCGCGGCGAGGGCGGCGCCGACCGCGATGACCACGGTACGGCGGCGAAGCGGCGCGGAATTTTTCTGTTTCATGGCATCACCTGTGGGTAATGTGTGTCGTCTCAGCGCTGCAAGCGCGCGCCGGAGGGATGGTTGCTGCCATGAACCTTCATGTGGCAGTTGGTGCAGGCATTGCCGACAATCCGCTGGGCGTTGCCATTGGCGACGTTGGCCCCGAAGGGTAATGACTGCTGGCCAAAAGCGACGGCGGAGTGTTGAGGGCCGCCGGCATCCTGGTGGCATTGCTGACACAGGTAGGGCATGCGCGTCTTGAGCATGGGCGCATTGTTGGTGCCGTGCGGGTTGTGGCAGTTGGTGCAGTCGTCCTGCGCCGAACGATGCTCCCAGAGGAAGGGGCCGCGCATCTGCGCATGGCACTGGTAGCAGGTTTCGTTCACCGAGTTCTTCTGCAGCGAGGCGCGCGTGGTCGAGCCGTGCGAGGCGTGGCAGGAGGAGCAGCCGAAGAAGCCGGTCTTGGTCGGATGGGTAGACATCCGGTGCAGCTCGGCACGGCGGTCCTGGTGGCATTCGAAGCAGACGCTGGCCTGGGTTTCGGTCACCATCACCGGATCCTTGGAGGCATGCACGCGGTGGCAACTGGCGCAGGACTGCTTGGTCTGCTGGTGCTTGCTGCCCTGCCAGTGGATGCGCGAGCCGGTTTCATGGCAAGCCATGCAGGC
>CAZYTN010000201.1:0-4502 GCA_964650115.1 uncultured Sulfuritalea sp. | reverse complement strand
GCCGACAAGGACCTGCTGGAAGGTCGCGGCAACGTCGCGCTCGACGTCACCAGCCGCGGCGACAGCGTCCCCGCGCTGAAGAAGGCGCTGGCCGGCACGGCTTCGCTCAACCTCAAGGACGGCGCGATCAAGGGCATCAACCTGGCGCAGAGCATGCGCGATATCAAGGGCAAGCTGGGCAGCCTGCAAGGCAAACCCGAAGGCACGACGCAGAAGGCCAAGGCCGGCGACAAGACCGACTTCTCCGAACTCATCGCCTCGCTGAAATTTGCCAACGGCGTTGCGCGCAACGACGACCTGGCGATGAAGTCGCCTTTCCTGCGGCTCACCGGCGCCGGCGACATCGATATCGGCGCCGGCCAGATGAACTACCTTGCCAAAGCCACCCTGGTCAGCTCCAGCGCCGGACAGGGCGGCAAGGACGTCGACAAGCTGAAGGGCGTCACCGTGCCAGTGCGCGTCACGGGGCCGTTCGAGGCCCTTGCCTACAAGCTCGAGCTCGGCGACCTCGCCGCCGACATGGCCAGGGCCAAGCTCGAAGGGAAGACAGGAGACATCAAGTCCAAAACCGAAGGCAAGACCATGGACAAGTTCAAGGGATTGTTCGGCAAGTGAGCTGGCGCGCGGCCTGATGCGCATCGGCGTCGACCTCGGCGGCAGCAAGATCGAGATCATCGTCCTCGGTCGGGACGGCGAAGCCCTGCTGCGTGAGCGCGTGGCGACGCCGCAGGGCGACTACCCCGCGACATTGAGAGTGGTAGTCGAACTGGTCGCTGCGACTGAAAAAAAAGTCGGCGCTGGCGCCACGGTGGGCGTCGGTATCCCCGGCGCCGAATCGCGTGCCAGCGGCCTCATCAAGAACGCCAACTCGACCTGCCTGATCGGCAAACCGCTCAAACGCGACCTCGAAGCCGCCCTGCAACGCGAAGTGCGCATCGCCAACGACGCCAATTGCTTCGCCCTCTCGGAAGCCGTCGATGGCGCGGGCGCCCGTGCGCAGGTGGTGTTCGGCGTCATCCTCGGCACGGGGGTCGGCGGCGGCATCGTGGTCGACGGCAAGTCACTGACAGGCGCCAATGCCATCGCCGGCGAGTGGGGCCACAACCCGCTGCCGGGCGAGCACCACAAGGATGTCTGCTACTGCGGGCGCAAGGGCTGCATCGAACTTTACCTTTCGGGGCCCGGCCTGAGTGCCGATCATCGCCGCGTCACCGGCACCGACTATTCGCCACGCCTTATTGCCGACCGCACCGCCGGCGATGCCGACTGCGAAGCCACGCTGCAGCGCTACGAGGTTCGACTGGCGCGGGCGCTGGCGCAGGTCATCAACATCCTCGATCCCGACGTCATCGTGCTGGGTGGCGGGCTTTCCAACATCGACCGGCTCTACGAGAACGTGCCGCGCCTGTGGGGCGAGCATGTCTTCTCCGACCAGGTAACGACCCGCCTGCTCAAGCACCGGCATGGCGATTCCTCCGGCGTGCGCGGCGCCGCCTGGCTGTGGAACTGATCGCGCCCGTCGTCGTCGCCGGCATCTTCACCGGGCGCGTCGGCTTTTTGCCGGGTGAAAGCCGCGCCAGCGCCATCGCCAAAGAGCCGGCCAGCCGCGGCGTGATTGGCAGCGAGGGACTCGTCGGCGACGAGCACGCCGACCCGCGCGCCCATGGCGGACCGGAAAAAGCGCTGCATCTCTTCCCCGTGGAACACCACGAAGCTCTGGCGCTGGCCTTTCCCGAGGCCCGCCATCTGACCCCCGGCGGTCTCGGCGAAAACCTGTCCACGCGCGGCATCACGGAAAACGAGGCGCATATCGGCGACATCTTCGCGCTGGGCACGGCACGCCTGCAGATCACCCAGCCGCGCACGCCCTGCTGGAAGATCGACGCCCGCTGCGGCGTGGAGGGCGTCGCCGCCCATGTCGCCGAACACGGCATCGCCGGCTGGTATTTCCGCGTGCTGGCTTCGGGCGAGTGCGTTGCCGGCGACGCCCTGATCCATCTGCAACGACCTGAGGGCGCGGTCAGCCTGGCGCGCTTCAACCGCAGCCTGCGCGGCGCGCGTCCATCGCTGCAGGTGCTCGACCGACTCGCCAGCGCACCAGGCTTGTCGCCGGACTGGGTACGCAAGATCCGCAGCCGCATCGAGTGGCTAATGAAGAACGGAGATACGTGATGGGCGCCGCCCGCAGGGCCGCCCCAAGGACGGCGCAACCAAGCCACGGAGCCGCGCAGCGGCGAACCGCCGTCACCCCCTGCCCAGGGCAGGGGGCTGGGGGGAGGGCTGTTCCTTGAACCTCTGGCGGCGCATTTTCCTGCCCTTCGCCGCGGGCTATTACTTCTCCTACTTCCTGCGCAACGTCAATGCCGTGATCGCCCCGGAGCTGACGCGCGAGCTGGGCGTCTCGGCCGCCGACCTGGGCCTTTTGACCAGCGCCTACCTGCTCGCCTTCGGCGCGGTGCAACTGCCGCTGGGCCTGGCACTGGACCGCTACGGTCCGCGCCGCGTCGAAGCCGCGCTGCTGCTGATCGCCGCCGCCGGCTGCGCGCTGTTCGCCGTCGGCAGCTCGCTGACCGAACTGGCGGTCGCGCGGGGACTGATCGGGCTCGGCGTATCGGCCTGCCTGATGGCCTCCTTCAAGAGCTTCAGCCAGTGGTTCGGTATCGAGCGCCAGGCCTCGCTCAATGCCGCCATCATGGCCGCCGGCGGCCTCGGCGCCCTGACCGCATCGACGCCGCTGGCATGGGCGATTCCGCAATTCGGCTGGCGCGCCGTGTTCGTCGCACTGGCTGTCGCCGGGCTCGCGGTCGCCGCCGGCATTTTCAGCACGCCGGAGAAACCCGCCAGCGCCACGCCGGAACCGCTCTCCAGCCAGCTTGCGGGCCTCATGGAAGTTTTGGCCAGCCGCGCCTTCTGGCGCTACGCGCCGCAATCGACGCTGATCACCGGCGGCTTCCTGGCCTTGCAGGGACTGTGGGCCGTGCCCTGGCTGATGAACTTCGCCGGCCTGTCGCGCGAAGCGGCGGCCCACCATCTGCTGCTGATGGGCAGCGGCATGCTGGCCGGATTTCTCGCCATCGCCTTCGGCGTGGCGCCGCTGAAGGCGCGCGGCCTGAGTCCGGAGCGCCTGCTCAACTGGGGCATGGGACTGGGCTTGCTGGCCACCCTGCTCATCGTGTTCGACATCGGCCCGAGCGGACCGCTGTGGCTGTCCCTGGGCATGGTCTTCTCCGTCGGCAACCTGGCCTACGCACTGCTGCAGCGCGACTTCAGCAGCGCACTGGCCGGACGCGTGAATACCGCCCTGAACCTGATGGTGTTCGTCGGCGCTTTCCTCATCCAGTGGGGTTTCGGCGCCATGGTGGATGTCCTGCAGGCCGCCGGCCATGCGCCGCGCGCCGCCTACCAGATCACTTTCGGCGGCCTGCTGGCGCTGCAGGTGGCAAGCTGGGCCTGGTTTCTCAGGAAAACTTAGAACTCCAGCGGGTCCACATCCAGATGCCAGCGCAGGCCGGCCGGCGTCTTCAGCGCATACAGCTTTTCCATCCACGCCGCGAGGAAGGCCTGCAGCGCCGGGCGGCTCGCCGATTCGACCAGCAGTTGGCCGCGTTCCAGGGTCATCAGGCGCTGCAGGCGCATCGGCACCGGATCGTAAAGCGTGACACCCTCGGCCAGGGCTTCGGCCGCCGTGCGCGCGGCAGCGAGAAAAGCCAGCGCCTGTTCCATGGTCCGCGCCTCGGCGCGCAGCATGGCCTGGAAGCTGAAGGGCGGAAAACCGGCGATGCGGCGTTCGCCGAGCTGGCTTTGCGCAAAGCGCGCGTAGTCGTGTTCGACCAGCGCCTGGTACAGCGGATGGTCGGGATATTCGGTCTGGATCAGCACTTCACCGGGCAACGCGGCGCGCCCGCTGCGACCGCCGACCTGCATCATCTGCGCGAACAGCCGTTCCGGCGCGCGGAAGTCGGCGGCGAACAGGGCGGCATCGGCACCGACCGCGCCGACCAGGGTCAGCAAGGGAAAGTCGTGGCCCTTGGCCAGCATCTGGGTGCCGACCAGGATGTCGGCTTCACCGGCGTGAATGGTGCTCAGGAGCGCCTGCCATTTCTTCGGCGTGCTCGCCGAGTCGCGATCGATACGCAGAACGCGGGCTTCAGGAAAGCGTTCGACGAGCATGGCTTCGAGGCGCTGCGTACCGCGCCCGAAAGGCAGCAGGTCGACGTTGCCGCAATCGGGACAGGCGCGCGGCACGCGCGCTTCGAAGCCGCAGTGGTGGCAGCGCAGGCGCCCATCCGCCAGGTGCAGCACCAGGTTGGCGGCGCAACGCCGGCAGCGCGAGATCCAGCCGCAGGGCGGGCAGGCCAGCACCGGGGCATAGCCGCGCCGGTTGAGGAAAACCAGGCTTTGCTCGCCACGCTCCAGGCGCAACTGCAGGCCGGCGATTAATGCCGCGGACAGGCCTTCCTGCAACTTCTCGCGCCGCGTATCGATGATGCGCACCACCGGCA
>CAZYTN010000200.1:0-4507 GCA_964650115.1 uncultured Sulfuritalea sp. | reverse complement strand
TCCTGGCGCCGGGTATACACGTCGCGCGCCATCTGCACCGCCATCTTCGGGTCGGCGGCGTGCAGGCTGCCGCAGTGCTTGTGGTCGAGTCCGGCCTTGGTGCGGACGAAGACTTCCCACAGCGGCCATTCGGTATTGGTAGTCATGCTGCCTCCTTCAACTCGGATTTTCTGGCATGCGCCAGCGCGGCCTCGCGCACCCACTCGCCCTCTTCCCAGGCCTTGACCCGTGCCGCGAGGCGTTCGCGGTTGCAGGGCCCGTCGCCACCCACCACGCGCCAGAATTCCGACCAGTCGATGGCGCCGCAGTCCCAGTGCTGACTTTCCTCGTTCCAGCGCAGGTCCGGATCGGGGAAGCTCACGCCGAGCACCTCGGCCTGCTGCACGGCGGCGTCGACGAACTTCTGGCGCAGGGTGTCGTTGCTGACGCGCTTGATGCCCCAGCGCATGCCCTGCGCCGAATTCGGGCTCTGGTCGTCGGGCGGGCCGAACATCATCAGGCAGGGCCACCACCAGCGATTCACCGCCTCCTGCACCATGGCCCGCTGCGCGTCCGTGCCATTCTTCATCATCACCAGCAGGCTGTCGAAACCCTGGCGCTGGTGGAAGCTTTCCTCGCGGCAGATGCGCACCATGGCGCGCGCATAGGGCGCGAAGGAACAGCGGCAGATCGGCACCTGGTTCATGATCGCTGCGCCGTCGACCAGCCAGCCGATGGCGCCGACATCGGCCCAGGTCAGCGTCGGGTAATTGAAGATCGAGCTGTACTTGGCCTTGCCCGTATGCAGCGCATCGAGCATCTGGTCGCGGCTGGTGCCCAGGGTCTCGGCCGCGGCGTAAAGGTAAAGGCCGTGGCCGCCCTCGTCCTGCACCTTGGCCAGCAGGATGCTCTTGCGCTTCAGCGTCGGCGCGCGGGTGATCCAGTTGCCCTCGGGCAGCATGCCGACGATCTCGGAATGCGCGTGCTGGCTGATCTGGCGCAACAGGGTCTTGCGGTAGTTCTCCGGCATCCAGTCCTTGGCCTCGATGAAGTCGCCGGCATCGATCCGATCGTCGAAACGCTGCTGCAGCTGCGCTTCCTCGGCGCTGCGCAGGGCCGGCTTGTCGCCGCCCTCGTCGCGCAGGGTGTCCATGGCCTGGGTATACATGGTCTGTTTCCTTCTCTCTGCTGCCGTTGCGGGGTCGTTTGCCGGTTCCGGTCGCCCGGCTGGCCGGGAAGACTTCGTCAAACGTGATACATTTTCTATTATAGAGAAATAGTTTAGTGTATCACTTAGGCATTGTCAATTGAAATCAAAAGCACCACCTTCGCGGGCTGGCGCAGCGGAATTCCACATGCGCTGCATGGCCGCCGCGACGGTAACCGGGAGGGCAGCCGGGGGACTCAGACGTGCAGGATCCGCAGCATCGGCGAGTTCCGCGCGGCATCGTCGCTGAATCCCGCGACGAGAAGTACATTGCGGCCCGTGCGAGTGAGTTCGCAACTGCGCGCGACCCGCTGGCACAGCTGTTCCCAGTTCCCGTACTCCGACACCGTCGCCGTCATCGTCACGATTCCCCAGTTCAGGCTCAGACGCCGGCACACCGCCGGATCGGTCGACAGCGCCACCAGGGGCGCCGTCGGGCGATAGGAACAAATTACCCGTGCCGTGGTGCCGCTCAGTGTTGGAATGATGATGCCCTGCAGCTTGAGGTCGTGCGCCAGCGTGGCAGCGGCGTTGGCGACGCCATCGCGCAGGCTCGTTCCGGCTCCTTCCAACTCCGCCGCGGCGAGAAAACTGCCCTGCCGCCACTGGTAGCCCTCGGCCTCGCGCAGCACCCGATCCATCATCTCGACCGCGCGCATCGGATACTTGCCGCTCGCCGTCTCCGCCGACAGCATCACCGCATCGGCCCCGCTCAATGCCGCATTGGCGACGTCGCCTACTTCGGCCCGCGTCGGCCGCGAATGGTCGATCATCGATTCCAGCATCTGCGTGGCCACGATCACCGCCCGATTGCGCCGGCGCGCCAGGCTGATTAACTCGCGTTGGATCAAGGGCACCTGCTCCGCCGGCAGTTCGATACCGAGGTCGCCGCGCGCCACCATGATGGCGTCCGAGGCCTCGACGATGGCCTCGATGTTTTCCATCGCTTCCGGCGTCTCGATCTTGGCGATGATCGGCGTGTCGGCCCCGGACCGCGCGATCAGGCGGCGCAGGCCGGCCACGTCCTTCGCGGTACGCACGAAGGACAGCGCCAGGTAATCGACGCCAAGGCCGATGGCGAATTTTGCATCGGCGACGTCCTTCGGCGGCAGGGAGGATGCGGAAACCTTCGAGTCCGGCAGATTGATGCCCTTGTGGTCCTTCAGCAGGCCGCCGAAGATCACCTTGCACCGGACTCTGTCGCCCTCGATTGCCAGCGCCTTCAGTTCCAGGTTGCCGTCGTCGAGCAGGATGCGGTGACCGGGCAGGACGTCGCGCGCGATGGCCCGATACTGCGAGGCGATCAGGCCGGGGCCGCCCTTGTCCACACGCGGATCGATGATCACCTCGTCGCCGGGCGTGAGCTTGAGCGGTCCGTCGGGGAACTTGCCGCAGCGGATCTTGGGACCGCAGAGGTCGGCGAAGATCGCCACATGCCGGCCGAGCTTCTTCGCCGCCGCGCGTACGTGTCCGTAGACCTCGCGGTGGGCCTCGTGCGTGCCATGGGACATGTTGAGCCGTACGACATCGACCCCGGCACGCAGCAGCTTGGCGATCATCGCCGGATCGGAACTGGCCGGACCCAGCGTCGCCACGATCTTGGTCCGGCGCCAGCGCAGCGCAACACGTTTTTCGGCGAGGCTCATGGCAATGTCCTTTCCAGTGAGAAGACGATCACACGGCCATTATCCCCATTTGGCTTCGCGTCGCAATGACCATGGCTTGTCTTCGGTATCCGTGGCTGAACGCGATGGGTTGGGGAATATCAAAGGACGCGGTCACGCAAACGCCATCGCAAGCTGCACGGCGATTCCGCCCCGCACGCTGTTGACGAACCACAGGGCGGTGGCATGTTCGATATCGCCGAGTGTGACGATCTGCTCGCTCACACGTTTTCGCGCCAGCAAGACCTGGCGATACACGCCGGGCAGCAGGCCGCATTCGAGCGGCGGCGTGACCAGTCGGCCGTCGAGTTCGACGACGAGATTGCCGCGCGTGAATTCAGTCAGTTCGCCGCGCTCGTTGTGGAGCAGCGTGTCGAAAATATCCTCCTTGGTTGCGGCCAGCGCTTCATACAGCCCGCGGCGCGTGGTCTTGTGCCGCAGCCAGGGGTTGGCGCTGTCCACCGGTTTGGCGGCGACGGCGACCGTGGCCGCAGCGGGCGTCGGCTCCAGCGCAAAGACTTCGACCCGCGCCGCGCCATCGATGGCCAGGCGCAGGCGAACTCGCCAGTCGCCCGTGCGATGGCGATCCGCCGCCGCAGCGAGCGCCCCGACGACAAGTTCGCCGTCGAACAGGAATCCCAGGGCGCGCGCACTGAGCGCCATCCTCTCGATGTGTCCCGACCGCAACCAATAACGGCCGCGGTGCAGGCGCAGGGTCTCGAGCAGTTCATACTCCGGGCAGGCACGGTCGAGAAATATCCGCTTGGACTGCCATTCGGCATATTCCGCCGCCGCCGTCGAATCCGCAACGATGCCGCTGCCGATGCCGCACTCGGCGACGCCGCGCTGCGTATCGACGATGGCCGTGCGTATGCCGACGCCGAACACCGCCTCGCCGCCCGGTTTGACGATGCCGACAGCCCCGCAGTAAATGCCGCGCGGCGCGGTTTCCAGGCGCGCGATGGCCGCCATCGCTGCCGCCTTCGGCGCACCGGTCACCGAGCCGCAGGGAAACACGGCGGCAAATATCTCGCCCAGGGTCATGCCGTCGCGGGTGCGGCAGGCGACGGTGGAGGTCATTTGCCAGACCGTCGGCCAGCTCTCGACCGTGAACAGGTCGGGTACCGCCACCGTGCCCAGGCGTGCCACGCGCGAAAGATCGTTGCGGATCAGGTCTACGATCATCAGGTTCTCGGCGCATTCCTTGGCCGATTGCCGCAGGGACAGCGCGGCCGCGCCATCCTTTTGCGGATCGTCGCTACGCGCGGCAGTGCCCTTCATGGGTCTGGAAATCAGCGCCCGGCCAGCGCCGTCATCGTCCCGCCAATGGAAGAACAACTCCGGAGAAACGCAGCAGATCTGCCAGCGTCCGAAATCCAGGTAGGCGCACCAGGCGCTGGCCTGACTCGCCCGCAACGCGTCGAAGAACGCCAGGCTGTCGCCGCGAAACGGCGCCCGCAGCCGTGTCGTGTAATTCACCTGGTAGAAGTCCCCGTCGGCGATGCCCTTGCGGATGGCTGCCACGCCCGCGTAACAGCTCTCGCGTCCGGAAATGTCGCGCCACGCGCCGCACATCCAGTCGCCGCGAAGCCTCGCGCCGGTTGCCGTGTCGCGATAAACGGCGAACATCGCCGGCGGCAGGCCGGCTACCGGATCG
>CAZYTN010000199.1:2092-4514 GCA_964650115.1 uncultured Sulfuritalea sp. | reverse complement strand
GCACTGCTGGTCGATCACTACCTGCCGGCCTGAGTGGCGTTGAGGCGGGTGCGGTGCTCCTTTTAGCGCCAGCGCCTTAGTCCTAATGGGGATAGAGCCCCGACTTGATTCACGCGCCAAGTGGTGCAGTGCACACTGCCTATACCAATAATTTCATATCTGAATTGATCCAGATCAAAAGGACTGTGTTAACCTTCGCGCCTGTTGAGAAACAGAATGGGGTTCGCATGAACCTTTTTGGGTAGGTATTCGAACACGTCAGCGGGTCGTGCCAACGGTGTGCCCCGTGGTGCGAAACTGGCGCGGAGGGGGAAAGATGGCACGATACTCAAACAAGAGTCGCAACGGGAGTCGTTGGCGGACCAGTGCTGCGAGGCTCGTGCCGGGTGGATTGCTCGGCATGTTCGGCGGCGCTGCGAACGCCGCCTGGGAACTCAATCTGCAGGTGCCCGTGACAGCCTTGGCCCGGCGCGTCTACGACCTGCACACCCTCCTGACCTGGGTCATTTTCATCATTTTCGTCGGCGTCTTCGCCGTCGTTACCTGGTCCCTCATTTTCCATCGCAAGTCCAAGGGTCACGAGGCGGCTGATTTCCACGACAACACGACTGTCGAAATTGCCTGGACCATCGTGCCGACGTTGATCCTGATCGCCATCGCGTTTCCTGCCACGTCGGCCCTGGTGGAGATGCGCGATACCTCGCAGCCCGACCTGACGATCAAGGCCACCGGATACCAGTGGAAGTGGGGTTACGAATACATCACCGGCGATGCCGCCGGGCTCAAGTTCATGAGTGTGCTGTCCACGCCGCGCGAGCAGATCGAGAACAAGGCGCCCAAGGGCGAGCACTATTTGCTGGAGGTCGATCACCCGCTGGTAGTGCCGGTCGGCAAGAAGGTGCGCATGCTGCTCACGGCCACCGACGTGATTCACAACTGGTCGGTGCCGGCGTTTGCGGTCAAGACCGATGCCGTTCCCGGATTCCTGCGCGACACCTGGTTCCGTGCCGAAAAGGAAGGCACTTACCGCGGTCAGTGCTCGGAACTTTGCGGTAAGGATCATGGCTTCATGCCGGTGGTGGTCGAGGTGGTTTCCGCCGAAAAGTACGCGGCCTGGGTTGCCGAGCAGAAGAAGGCAATGGCGGCGAGCGCCGACGATCCCTCCAAGGTCTGGAAGCTGGATGAATTGCTGGCCCGCGGCGAAAAGGTCTACAGCACCAACTGCGCGGCCTGCCACCAGCCGAACGGAGCCGGCCTGCCGCCGGCCTTCCCCGCGCTCGATGGCTCGAAGATCGCCAAGGGACCGAAGGCAACTCATCTCGACATTGTCATGAAGGGCAAGCCGGGAACCGCGATGGCGCCCTTCGGCGCACAGTTGAGCGACACAGATATAGCGGCCGTCGTAGCCTACGAACGGAACGCCTGGACCAACAAGCTCGGCGAGCTGATTCAGCCCGCCGAAGTCAAGGCACTTCGCGGCAAGTGATCGCGCCACCGGCCTTCAGGAGAATCTGATTATGCAAGCAGCCCAACACGCCGGTGATGCCGGTCATCACGCCGACGACAGCCATGGCCACGGTCCGACCGGATTGATGCGCTGGATCACCACCACCAACCACAAGGACATCGGCACGATGTACCTGTGGTTCAGTTTCGTGATGTTTCTGGTCGGCGGCGCCATGTCGCTGATCATCCGTGCCGAACTGTTGTCGCCCGGATTGCAGTACGTGGCCCCCGAGTTCTACAACCAGATGCTGACGCTGCACGCGCTGATCATGGTATTCGGCGCCATCATGCCGGCCTTTGTCGGCTTCGCCAACTGGATGATCCCGCTGATGATCGGGGCTCCCGACATGGCGTTCGCCCGCATGAACAACTGGAGCTTCTGGCTGTTGCCGCCTGCCGCCATTCTTCTCACTGCCTCGATTTTCGTTCCTGGCGGTGCTGCCGGAACCGGCTGGACCCTGTACCCGCCGCTGTCGGTGCAGATGGGCATGGGCATGGACATGGCCATTTTTGCCGTGCACATCCTCGGCATGTCGTCGATCATGGGTTCGATCAACATCATCACCACCATTCTCAATATGCGCACGCCCGGCATGACCCTGATGAAAATGCCGCTGTTCTGCTGGACCTGGTTGGTGACCGCCTTCCTGCTGATCGCCTCGATGCCGATCCTGGCCGGCGCCGTGACCATGCTGCTGACCGACCGCCATTTTGGCACCAGTTTCTTCAATGCCGCCGGTGGCGGCGATCCGGTGCTGTTCCAGCACATCTTCTGGTTCTTCGGCCACCCCGAAGTGTACATCATCGCCCTGCCGGCCTTCGGCGTGGTTTCCCACGTGATTCCGGCGTTTTCGCGCAAGCACCTGTTCGGCTACACCTCGATGGTGTATGCGATCGCCGCGATCGGCCTGATTTC
>CAZYTN010000199.1:0-1992 GCA_964650115.1 uncultured Sulfuritalea sp. | reverse complement strand
CTCGGCAAGCTGCACTTCTGGCTGTCGATGATCTTCTTCAACATCGCCTTCTTCCCGCAGCACTTCCTCGGACTTGCCGGCATGCCACGGCGGATTCCGGACTATGCGCAGCAGTTCGCCGACTTCAACATGATTTCCTCCCTGGGTTCTTTCGGCTTCGGCTTCAGCCAGCTGCTGGTTCTCGTCGTCGTCTTCAAGGCGATGAAGGGCGGCGTCAAGGCGGAAGCCCGGCCCTGGGACGGTGCGCACGGGCTGGAGTGGACCTTGTCCTCGCCGCCTCCGCACCATTCCTTCCAAGATCCCCCCGTGTTCGATCCGGCCGAGGCGCACGGATGAACGAGGACGCATCCCGCGCGCAGGCCAACCGTCGCATTGCGGTCGGCCTCGCGCTATTCGCCGCCGCCGTGTTCCTGAGCGTCATCATCCGGCAGTGGATGGCCGCCGCTTGAGTCCAGACCTCGCCCAAGCCGGCATGGCCGCCGCGCACCCGCTGCCGCGAGCCGGCGGCAACCGGCGCATCGTTGCCGGCTTGCTGGCTGTGGTTGTCGGCAGCCTGCTGTTTGTCGCGGTCCAGCCACGTCTGTATAAAGCTTTTTGCGACTGGACCGGTCTCTACGACATAGACCGCGCGCAGCGTGTTGCTGCATCGTCGTTGCCGGCGCGCCCGGTGACGCTCGAGTTCGATGCCAACAGCCACGACAATGGCTTGCGATTCCGGCCCGAAACCACCAGCCTTGCGGTCAAGACCGGGGACATCGTGCATGTGACTTACAGGGTCGAAAACACCCGCGGTACCACGGTAATCGGCCAGGCAGTGCCCAGCTACGGCCCGCAGCACGCGGGTGGCTACGTAAAGAAGCTGGATTGCTTCTGCTTCAGGCAGCAGACCTTTGCCCCCCACGAGGTGCGCGAGATGCCCGTGGTCTTCGTGCTGGACAAGGCACTGCCGGATGACGTGAATACCCTGACGCTGTCATACACGTTTTTCGAGGTGCCGGCGGGCAGCGCAATATCACCCGCCAGGTCTGCAGAGAGCCGGATGTGATCGATGTCCCTGCCGAATCCGCCGCTCAAGGGCCGACTGCTGCGCACCATTCGCACGGTGGCTTGGGGTCTGCTGGGAGTGCGCGGCCACAAGCTCCACGAGCAGGACGCACCGCCACTCTCGCCGCTGCAGATTCTGATCACGGCACTGGTCTTCATGCTGGTTTTCGTGCTCACGCTTGTAACCGTGGCGATCAGCATCAGCAGTCAGTGACGGGACGCACGAAAAAGGTATTGGGTAATAAAGACAATATGATTTCAAGGAGGTCAAGATGAGTCATCCCGCATCCACAAACCGCTATTTCGTTCCCGACCCTTCATATTTCCCGCTGGTCGGTTCCGTGGCTCTACTCCTGCTGGCAAGCGGCGCCGTGCTCACGTTTAATTCGATTGCCAACGGAGGTTTCCTGATGGCGGCCGGATTTGCCGTCATGGTGTACATGCTGTTCGGCTGGTTCGGTCGTGTGATCGGCGAATCCGAGGGTGGCAGCTACAACATGCAGGTAGACCGTTCCTTCCGCTGGGCGATGGCCTGGTTCATTTTTTCGGAAGTCATGTTCTTTGCGGCATTTTTCGGTGCCCTGTTTTATATCCGCGTGCTGGCGGTCCCGGAAATTGCCAGCCCCGATCAGGCAGCGCTTTGGGATGGTTTCAAGGGTGTGTGGCCGACTGCCGGACCGGCGGCCAAGGATCCCTTCACGCCGATGCACGCCTGGGGCATTCCGGCAATCAATACCTTGATACTCTTGAGCTCGGGGGTTACGGTGACCTGGGCGCACTGGGGATTGATCGCCAACAAGCGGCAACAACTCATCGTCGGGCTGGCGCTGACCGTTGCCCTCGGCCTCCTGTTTGTCAGCCTGCAGGCCTACGAATACGCCGAAGCCTACCGTCACATGAATCTGAAGATGACGACCGGCGTCTACGGCTCGACCTTCTACATGCTGA
>CAZYTN010000198.1:0-4527 GCA_964650115.1 uncultured Sulfuritalea sp. | reverse complement strand
GGGAACTTTCGCCGTGGCGCAGGCCGTCATGCAGTCGCCGCAGCCGTCGCACTTGCCGGCATCGAAGGCGATGGTGTTGTAGGCCCCTCCAGACATTGCCATGCTCATCTCCACGTCTTCGACATGATTTCGCGGCCGACCTTCATCGGCTCGGCAAGGAAGCGCTCCTTCACCGGTGACAGGTCGATGCGGCGCAGGATCAGTTGGCACATCACGCCGCCGTCGAAGAACTCGTTGACGCCGTAGATGCCGAGCAGGCAGCCATCCTTGAAAATCGCCTTGAGGTAGCGACCGCTGGCCGCGTCGAAACGGGTCACGACTTCCGCCCCTGCCGGCACTCGGCTCGAGCCGACCGAAATCGCGTGGCGGCCGAAGAAATGATAGGCGTTGAGCGGCACGCCGCCCGGGTAGTGCCTGAGACCGGGATCGCCGGCCATCGCCATGCCGGCGATGCGCCCCTGTTCGGCGGCGTCGGGCAGGATCGCATTCATTACCTTGTCTGCCGTGAAGAAGCTCCTGGCCTGGGCGCAGTCGCCGGCGGACCAGACGTTGGGCGCGCTGGTCTGCATGCTGTCGTCGACCAGAATGCCCTTGTCGTGCTCGACCCGGCAGCCGGCCAGATAGCCCATGTTCGGCTTGACGCCGGTGGCAACCAGCAGCAAATCGGCTTCCAGCGTCGCCCCGCTTTCCAGCGTCAGCGTGGTGCCGACGACCGAAGGCGCGAGCTTGACCACGCGGCTGCCGGTGAGGATTCGCGCGCCGTTGTCGGTGAAGGCCTTTTCGATCAGCGCCGCGGCGATCGCATCGAAGTAGCCGTCGGTGAGCTGTTTCGCCATTTCCACCACCGTCACGCCAGCGCCGACTTTCACCAGATTTTCCGCGGCATGCATGCCGACCAGGCCGGCGCCCAGCACCACGGCCTGTTTCGACTGCTTGATCGCCGCACGCAAGGTCGTCGCGTCGTCCAGGGTGCGCAGCACGTGATAGCTCACCTGCTCGATGCCTGGAATCGGCGGAATCGCCGGCGAGGCGCCGGTGGCGAGCAGGATCTTTTCGTAGGCGATCTCGCTGCCGTCGGCCAGTTCCGCGGCATTGCGGGCCGCATGCAGGGCCTTCAGCGCGGTGCCGCGCTTGAGCGTGACCCGGTTATCGGCAAAAAACTTCTCGTCGCGCAGGAAGATGCCGTCGGGCGCCGAGCGGCCGGAAACCACGTAGGGCAGGACGGTCGGCGAATACGGCAGATGCGGGTCGCGCGTCAGCAGCGTCAGGCTGCCGGTCGCATCGTGCATGCGGATTGCCGTCACCGCTTCCAGCGCCGCGTGGCTGCTGCCTACCACGAGATACTTGGTCTGTTCCATGGTCAATCCTTTTCGTTGAGCCAGACCGGCTCGATCGGCGCGGGACTGCTCAGCAGCTTTTCGGTGGCTTCGATGACGCGATGGAAATGGCCGACCGTGATGTCGGCGCCGGCCAGGCCGCCGATGAAACTCATCGACGGTATATGCCTTCCCAGGCGATAGAGGACGCCCATGGTTTCCTGGTACATCGGCCCGCAGTTCCAGCGGAAGCCCACGGAGCGATCCACCACGCCGAGCGCCTGCACCTTGTCCAGCGACTTCATCAGCGCGTCCACCGGAAAGGGACTGAAGGTCTTGATCTTGATCAGCCCCACCTTCCTGCCGGCGTCGCGCGCTTCGTCGATCGCATCCTTGGCCGCGCCGCTCATGCTGCCCAGGCTCATGATCGCGCAGTCGGCGCCGTCGAGGCGGTATTCTTCGACCAGCGGCGCGAAACGGCGGCCGAAACGCTGCACCCATTCCGCATGCACCTCCTCGATCACGCGCAGCGAGTTCTGCATGCCGCGACACTGGCCCTTGCGATAGCGGACGAAGGTGGCCGGACCCTTGCCACCGGAGCCGCCGGTCAGCGGATCGACCGCCATCGGCCGCAGCGGATCGAGCGCCACGTGCCAGTTCACGTCCTTGACGCCCATGAAGGCGTCGACCTCGGCCTGATCGGGCAGCTCGACGCGCGAGGTGCCGTAGGACAGATAGTTGCCGTCGAGGCAGACGTTCACCGGCAGCATGACATCGTGGTGTTCGGCAATCTTGAAGGCCATGATGGTGGTGTCGAGCACTTCCTGCACGGTCTCGCAATACAGTTGCACCCAGCCCACCTCCCGCACCGTCATCGCGTCCTGGTGGCCGCCCCAGACCGATTGCGGCGTGATGCCGTCGCGCGTGACGATCGACATGACGATCGGCAGGCGCATGCCGGAAGTGCGGAAATACGGCTCGAACATGAAGGCCAGGCCCGGGCCGCAGGTCGCGGTGTAGGTGCGCGCGCCGGCCAGCGCGCCGCCTTGCAGGACGGAGAGCACCGAATGCTCGCCCTCGGCGTCGACGATGTCGGCATCCATGCGGCCGTCGGCGATCAGCTTGGCAAGGTGCTCGACCAGCGAGGACTGCGGCGTGATCGGATACACGGCGACCATGTCAGGGCGCGCCAGCGCGACGCCCAGGGCGGCGGCTTCGTTGCCTTCGCAGAGCATGACCTTCTGCTTGGCACGTTTGGCCTGGCTCGGCGTTGCAAGGGTGGTGGTAGTCATGCGGCCTCCGAATTACGAAAGTCGGCGCTGGCGATACGGCGATTCGGGCTCATGCGGCCGCCTCCGAACCCGTTTCTGTTATTCGAATCACCGCGCTGTCGGCGGCAAGCGACATTCGCGGGCCTTCCGCAGCCACCCGGCTGCGGAACGTCTTGGGCCCTATGGCGCGCAACGGCTGAAAGCCGTTGCTCAGCGCCCCCGTTCGCTGCGCTCACGGGTCCCCCTCCGCTGCTCATGTCGCTTCCGCAATCATGGTGATCGCGCGCTGCGGGCATTCGTTGGCGCAGATGCCGCAGCCCTTGCAGGTTTTCAGGTTGAAATCGAACCAGGCGGCGTGTTCCTCGACGCATTGCACCGGACAATACAGCCAGCACACGGCGCACTTGACGCACTTGTCGCGGTTCACCACGGGGCGCATGCTGCGCCAGTCGCCGGGCAGCATCGGGCTCATCTCTGTGGCGACCGGACTCAGGTCATCCGGCACATTGGCCTGCGCGAGGTTGAACATCGGGTAGCTATTGTGACGGCTCATGCCGCCACCCTGCGCTCGATCGTATGCACCGTGGTCTCGTGGTAGCCGCGTTCCAGCGCGACCAGGTTCTGCTTCAGGCCGGCGTCGCGGAAGTCCGAATCTTCCAGCGAGCGCTTCAAGGCATCCAGCGAAACCACGCCGGTGGTTCTGGCGAAGGCGCCGAGCATCAGCGTGTTGGTGATCGGCTTCTTGAAAATGTCCAGTGCAATACCGATCGCATCGCAAAGGCCGACCGTGGCGACGTTGGGCGAAAGCGCCACCTCGGTCAGCGGCTTGTTGGTCGCCTGCACCAGCGTGCCGCCGGGCTTGAGGCCGCTGAAAATATCTACCGATTTAGCCAGCGTCGGATCGACGCAGATCAGGCAATCGGGCGTATAGATATTGGTCAACTGGCGGATCTCGCAATCGCTGCAGCGCAGGAAGGAAACCACCGGAGCGCCGCGCCGTTCGAAACCGAAGGACGGAATCGACACCGCGTACTTGCCCTCCTCCAGCAACGCCGCCGCAAGCATCGCTGCCGCGGTAACGGCGCCCTGGCCGCCGCGGCCATGAAAGCGCACTTCGTACATCCCGTCTCCTCCGGTGCGACGGAACTCTTTGGCCCCGTCTCTCGTTTGTTTCCCTGAAACCTATTATGCGGCTTATGTCCCCGCAATGGCCTTCCAGCCGGGCTTGGCGGCGGGGCCGGGCGGCCCTCCCCCGCGTACCGGCAGGTGCAGCAGAGCCAGCCCCTGGGTAAATGCGGCACGCCTGACCAAGGTGTACTTCAGCATCCAGCCGGCGGCGACCACCATGATTCCGGCGGCAAAGACCAGGGCGGCACGCCCCGGCACGCCCGCCAGCGCGGCTACGACTAGAAGTGCCGGCACGACGTGGCCCATGAGGACAAACCTCGACGCAAATCCTGTCAATACCCGCAAAGCCGCATCGGGTGCGCCATCGGCACACAGTCCGGAAAGATAGCTTCTCCAGAACCAGGCACGGACGGCAATCAGGACGATCAGGAAAACCAGCGCCCATGGACCGATCGGCAGCGAGGAAAGCGACACGACACAAGCCAGAAAGCCGCCGCCCTCGGCGAGGCCGGTGGCAATCATCAGGGCGACGCTGCGCGGATGCCGCCAGGTCGGGATGCCCTTGTTGGCCGCCAGGATTCGGGCTTGACTGTAGAGAAAGACCAGACCAAGAATTCCTGTCACAAGGACAATCACCGGCTGCACGGTCATCAGCGCCAATGAACCGACAGGGAAAAGTATCAGCGCCGCCACCGCCTCGCGTGTCATCCATGAGGTGGCGAAATGCCGATAGACGTTCAACGCACGCCATGGCCGCCCGATCTCGAACCAGACGCAGGTCAGGCCGCCGCCTATCAGCATCAGGCCCAGCA
>CAZYTN010000197.1:0-4528 GCA_964650115.1 uncultured Sulfuritalea sp. | reverse complement strand
GTTCCTTGCGATATTTTCTGCGGGCAGGTTGCAGCATGTTTTACTCCTTGCCTTCTTTCGCTGCGCTATCGGTACCCTCGGCCTTGGCCGGGGCCTTGCGAACACGCTTGACGGGGGTCTTGGGCACAGCAGCGACGACTTCCGTTTTGGTTTCCGGCTTGAGCTCTTCAGCCTTCTTGGTGGAAGTCCGGCGTGCGGGTTTGGCTTCCCCTTCGCCCTCGACTTTGGGCTTGCCGGGACTACGTCGCGGCTTGCGCTGGTCATCGACGGCTGGCTCCGGAGTCGCCAGCAGCGCTTCGCTACGCGACAGAATCTCACCCTTGAATACCCAGACCTTGATGCCGATGATGCCGTAGGTGGTCTTCGCTTCGGACGTGCCATAATCGATGTCGGCACGCAAGGTATGCAAGGGCACCCGGCCTTCGCGATACCACTCTCGGCGTGCGATCTCGGCGCCGTTTAGACGTCCGGAACTCATGATCTTGATGCCCTGGGCACCAAGGCGCATTGCATTCTGCATCGCGCGTTTCATCGCGCGACGGAACATGATGCGCTTTTCCAACTGCTGAGCAATTGAATCGGCGATCAGTTGGGCATCGGTTTCCGGCTTGCGAATCTCTTCGATATTGACATGCACCGGCACACCCATCTTGCGCTGGAGCTCCGCCTTGAGGTGCTCGATGTCTTCACCCTTCTTGCCTATCACGACGCCGGGGCGAGCGCTATACACGGTCACTCTTGCGTTCTTGGCCGGGCGCTCAATTACCACGCGACCAACGGACGCGTGCGCCAGTTTCTTTTTCAGGTAGTCGCGAACCTCAAGGTCTTCCTTGAGCATCTGCGGAAAAGTCTTGCTGTTGGAATACCAGCGCGAAGTCCAGTTGCGTGTGACCGAAAGACGAAAACCGGTCGGATGAATCTTTTGTCCCATGTGCCCTCCTTAATCGCCAACGGTCACGAAAATGTGACAGGTAGGCTTGAGGATGCTGTTGCCGCGTCCCTTGGCTCGCGCGGTAAAGCGCTTGAGCACGGTGCCCTTTTCGACATAGATACGCGTGATCTTCAGTGCATCGATATCCGCGCCGTCATTGTGTTCTGCGTTGGCGATAGCCGACTCAAGTACTTTTTTGATGATTCCGGCGCCCTTCTTGGGCGAAAATGCCAGAATGCTGAGCGCCTGGTCGACCGGCTTGCCGCGTACCAGATCGGCAACAAGACGACCTTTTTGGGCAGAAAGTCGGACGCCGCGCAAGTTTGCGTTGGTTTCCATCATCGCTCCTTACTTCTTGGCGACGGCTTTTTTGCCGCCGGTGTGGCCCTTGAAGGTTCGCGTCAACGCGAACTCGCCAAGCTTGTGACCAACCATGTTTTCCGACACATAGATCGGAATATGCTGCTTGCCGTTATGCACGGCGATGGTCAACCCCACGAAGTCCGGAAGAATGGTCGAGCGACGCGACCAGGTCTTGATCGGGCGCTTGTCGTTGGAGGCGCGCGCTGCATCCACCCGCTTCAGCAGGTGGGAGTCAATAAACGGGCCCTTCTTGATAGAACGTGCCATCTCTTACCTCTTACCTTTCGGCCTGCGTTGGACAATCATGACGTCCGTGCGCTTGTTGTTGCGGGTACGATAGCCCTTGGTCGGCTGGCCCCACGGACTGACAGGAACACGCCCTTCGCCGGTGCGCCCTTCGCCACCACCATGCGGGTGATCGACCGGGTTCATGGCCACGCCGCGAACCGTCGGGCGGATGCCACGCCAACGCATCGCGCCAGCCTTGCCGATCTTGCGCAAGCTATGCTCTTCATTGCCTACCTCGCCAATCGTCGCGCGACACTCGACGTTGATGCGGCGGATTTCACCGGAACGCAACCGTATCTGCGCATAGGAACCTTCACGCGCCAGAAGCTGAACTGAAGTGCCGGCAGAACGGGCGATCTGCGCACCTTTTCCAGGCATCATTTCGACACAATGAATTGTCGTGCCGACGGGAATGCTGCGAATCGGCAGGGCGTTGCCCGGCTTGATCGGTGCCTCTGAACCGCTGATGACCTCCTGGCCGACGACCATCCCCTTGATGGCGATGATGTAGCGACGTTCACCATCGGCGTAGAGCACCAGAGCAATATTGGCGGAACGATTCGGATCGTACTGAAGGTTCTCGACCTTGCCCGGGATTCCATCCTTGTCGCGACGGAAATCGATAACGCGATAAAGCTTCTTGTGACCGCCACCCATGTGCCGCGTGGTGATATGGCCATGCGCATTGCGGCCGGCGGTTCGGGTTTTCGCTTCAACAAGCTTGTCGTGCGGGCGACCCTTGTGCAGATTCGGATTAACAACCTTGACAACTCCGCGACGACCGGGCGAAGTCGGTTTGACTTTTACGAGAGCCATTTAAGCCGCCCCCCCTTCAGCAAAATTGATTTCCTGACCCGGCTTCAGGCAGACAAATGCCTTCCTGATGTCGCTACGACGACCGACATTGCGGCCGGCGCGCTTGACCTTGCCTTTGAGATTGGCGATCTGAACTGACTTGACCTCGACTTTGAACAGCATTTCCACAGCCGCCTTGACTTCAGGCTTGGTCGCGTCCGGTGTCACGATGAACACCACTTGCTCGTTCTTGTCGGCAATATAGGTAGCCTTTTCGGAAATTTGCGGAGCCACCAGCACCTGCAGCAAACGTTCCGGATTGAAGTTCTTGCTCATGCCAGCATCTCCTCGATCTTGGCTACGGCGCCCTTGGTGAAGATCACCTTGGGAAAACGCACCAGGGACACCGGATCAGCCTGATGCGCTTCCAGCACCAACACATTCGGCAAGTTGCGGGATGCCATCGCCAGGTTGTCGTCCAGACTGTCCGTCACGAGCAGCACGGAATCCAGACCCATGGCTTTGAGTTTCTGGGCAAACAGGCGCGTCTTGGGCGCCTCGATGGCAAAGTCATCAATCACGACCAGCTTGTCTTCGCGAGCCAGCTGGGACAGGATCGCGGCCAAACCGGCTCGATACATCTTGCGATTGACCTTCTGGGTGAAATTCTCTTCCGGCGTGTTCGGGAAAATTCGACCACCCCCACGCCAGATGGGCGAGGATGTCATACCGGCACGCGCACGACCCGTTCCCTTTTGACGGAACGGCTTCTTGGTGCTGTGATGCACTTCCTCGCGGTCTTTCTGCTTGCGATTACCGGCACGGGCGTTGGCTTGATAGGCAACCACCACCTGATGCACCAGCGCCTCGTTGAATTCGCGGCCGAACAGCGCATCTGACGCTGTCACGGTAGATGCAGCCTGACCCTGGGCATTAATTAGTTTAAGTTCCATGTCATCCCCGCTCTTTCGACGCCTTGATGGCCGGAGCGACAATCACGTCACCCCCCTTGGCGCCAGGCACTGCACCCCTGACCAGCAGAAGTTGGCGCGCCTCGTCAATGCGAACGACTTCCAGATTCTGCGTCGTACGCGCGACATCACCGAGGTGACCGGCCATTTTCTTGCCGGGAAAGACGCGCCCGGGATCCTGCGCCATACCGATGGAACCCGCAGAGTTGTGCGACAGGGAATTGCCGTGGGAAGCGCGGTTCGACGAAAAATGGTGTCGCGTAATTGCACCCGCAAAACCCTTGCCGATCGATGTGCCGCTCACATCAACTTTTTGGCCGACACTGAAAATACTTGCGGCGACCACATCGCCAGGCTTGAAACCAGCCAGTTGATCGGGCGCGACACGGAACTCCCTGAGAACTTCACCGGCTTCGACGCCGGCCTTGGCAAGGTGGCCCGCTGCCGGTTTGCTTACCCGGCTGGCGCGACGCTTGCCAAAGGTCACCTGAACAGCGGCATAACCATCCGCATCAGGTGTCTTTATTTGTGTGACGCGGTTATTCGACACATCGAGCACTGTCACCGGAATGGAAGAACCATCTTCGGCGAAAACGCGCGTCATGCCGACCTTGCGTCCAACAAGGCCTAGACTCATTTTATTCTCCTAAACCCCAGCTACGATTGGCCGGGCCGACTTCGGAAATTCAGCGGCAAACGACACCGCGACAGGCGCCAAAAATCAGGCGCCCCTGATACGAATTACTGCAACTTGATCTCGACATCCACACCGGCAGGAAGATCCAGCTTCATCAATGCATCGACGGTCTTGTCGGTCGGATCAATGATGTCCATCAGGCGCAGATGCGTGCGAATCTCGAACTGGTCCCGCGAAGTCTTATTGACGTGCGGCGACCGCAATACGTCAAAACGCTCAATACGCGTCGGCAGCGGCACCGGACCACGTACTACAGCGCCGGTGCGCTTTGCCGTCTCGACAATTTCAAGCGCCGACTGATCAATCAGGCGATAGTCGAACGCCTTGAGGCGGATGCGTATCTTCTGGCTTTGCATGACAAATCCTTAAAGAGCAGGGTCGCAAATCGCGAAAGGGCAAGATTTTATCGCCGTTTTCGCCGTATTGCAACAAAAGTTATTCGATGACCTTGGCAACGACACCGGCGCCGACGGTACGACCGCC
>CAZYTN010000196.1:0-4549 GCA_964650115.1 uncultured Sulfuritalea sp. | reverse complement strand
CGCCCTTGTAGCTCAGTGGATAGAGCGACCGCCTCCTAAGCGGTAGGTCTCAGGTTCGATTCCTGACTTGGGCGCCAGGATCACGGATGGCGTATTATTCAGAGCCAATACCTGTCGAAACCATGAAAACATCGTTGCCGGCTTTACCGGCTGGAAGCCCGAACCTCCCGGTCCGGGCAAGTTCAACTGGGGATCCACGGTTCACCGCATGATGATTGCCGAAGTATCGACCATCGAAGACGAACTCGCCCTGGCCCAGGCCGATGCCCGTGACATGAAGCGCACGGTGATCGCCCTGCGTACGGAGCTCGAAGCGGCGCACGCTGAAATTCATGATTCGACGCTGCGCGCCACCCAGGCCAGCGCGGCCGAGATTTCACAGCTGAAAATCACCGTCGGCGCCCTGCGCGAAGAACTCGAGCGCGCGCGGGTCGAGCGCGACAAGGCGATCCAGCAGGAGCGCGTCGCCGCCAACCAGGAATCGCAGATGCTCAAGGCCACGG
Organism: uncultured Sulfuritalea sp.; assembly: GCA_964650115.1. Taxonomy (GTDB): domain Bacteria; phylum Pseudomonadota; class Gammaproteobacteria; order Burkholderiales; family Rhodocyclaceae; genus Sulfuritalea. The sequence goes on along the minus strand of CAZYTN010000196.1, from coordinate 4,046 downwards.
CCGCCGCCTTGCGCGAGGAGCTGGAACATTCCCGCGCCGAACGCGACCGCGCGGTGCAGCAGGAGCGCGTCGTCGGCCACAACGAGATGCAGCAGTTGAAGGCCACCTCGGCGGCCCTGCGCGAGGAACTGGAGCGCGCGCGGGCCGATACCGACAATGCCGTGCGCTCGGCGCTGGTCAGTGCCCAGGGCGAGATTGCGCAACTGCGACAGACAGTCAGCGGCTTGCGTGAAAGCCTGGAACTGGCGCAGATCGACAAGACCAATTCGGTCAATCGCGAGCGCACCCTGTTCGCCGACGAGGGCGCCCAGTTGCAGCAGACGATCCAGGCCCTGCGTGACCAGATCGAAGCCACGCGCCGGAGCTCGACATGAACGCGGTGGACCCACCCGTCGAAGCTGCCGGCACCAAGAAAAAGGTGACGGAACGCGATCAGGAAAGCCGCCGCCGGCTGCGCCATCTCGAACTCTTGCTCGAGGTGACGCGCCGCATGGCGAGCTACGGCACACTCGATCAGGTCCTGCAGGCGCTGGTGGAAATGACCACCACCGAGCTGAATGCGGAGCGCGGCTCGCTGTTCCTCAACGATCCCGATACCAACGAGCTGTATTCGCGTGTGGCGCAGGGCAACATCCAGCGCGAAATACGCATCCTCAATACCAGCGGCGTGGCCGGCTACGTCTATACCGCGGGCGAAGCATTGATCATCCACGATGCTTACGCCGACGACCGCTTCAACCGGTCCATCGACGAGCAGACCGGTTTCACCACCCACAACATCCTTTGCGTGCCGATCAGGACGGTCAAAGGCGAGATCATCGGCGTGGCGCAGACGCTCAACAAGCGCAGCGGCAAGTTCACCAAGCAGGACCTGAGCCTGCTCGAAGCCATGACCAGCCAGGGCACGCTGGCCCTGCAAAGCGCCCAGTTCATCGAGCGCATGCAGGCCATCCGCAGGCAGGAGATGGAGTTCATCGACGTCGTCTCCGAGGTCACCGCCGACATCAAGCTGGGTTCCCTGCTGCAGAAGGTCATGGGCGAGGCGACGCGCCTGTTGAATGCCGAGCGCTCGACGCTCTTCCTCAACGAGGAAAAGACCAACGAACTGTGGTCGGAGGTCGGCCAGGGGCTGGAGTCCGTCCAGATTCGCCTGCCCAACCACCTCGGCATTGCCGGTGCCGTATTCACTTCGGGCAAGGCCATCAACATCCCCTACGCCTATGCCGACCTGCGCTTCAATCCGGCCTTCGACAAGAAGACCGGCTACTTCACGCGCTCGATCCTGTGCGTGCCCATCGTGAACAAGCATGGCAAGGTGATCGGCGTCACGCAGGTGCTGAACAAGCGCGGCGGGCCCTTCACCGGCGAGGATGAATCGCGCCTGCGGGCCTTCACCGCGCAGATTTCCATTGCGCTGGAAAACGCCAAGCTGTTCGCCGACGTGCAGAACATGAAGAACTACAACGAGGCGATGCTGGAGTCGATGTCGAACGCGGTGATTACGCTGGACGAGGCGGAGAAGGTCGCCACCTGCAATGCCGCCGGCCTGCGCATCCTGCGCGTGAGCCTGCAGCAGATCATGCACAAGCCGGCCGCCGAGTTCTTTGCCGGCAGCAACGCCTGGATTCCGGAAAAGCTCAAACGCGTAGCCGATACGCAAACCACCGAAGTTGTCATGGAAGCGGAACTCATCGTCGGCGAGGACAAGTTGTCGGTGAACCTGACCGCCCTGCCGCTGCTGTCGATGGAGAAGAAACGCATCGGCTCGATGCTGATGCTGGAAGACATCTCCAGCGAAAAACGCATGAAGTCGACCCTGTCGCGCTACATGGACCCGGGCATCGCCGACCAGATGATCGCCAGCGGCGGCGAAATGCTCGGCGGCAAGAGCGTCCTCGCCACCATCCTGTTTTCCGATATCCGCGGCTTCACCACGATCACCGAGCAACTGGGCGCGCAGGGGACCGTCGCCCTGCTCAACGAATACTTCACGCTGATGATGGATTGCATCCAGCATGAAGGCGGCATGCTGGACAAGTTCATCGGCGACGCCATCATGGCTGCCTTCGGCATCCCGGTCGGGCACGATGACGATGCCGATCGCGCGGTGCGCACGGCGATCAGCATGATCAAGGCGCTCAGCATCTGGAACCGGAGCCGCATCAACGAAGGCAAGATGCCCGTGGATATCGGCATCGGCCTCAATACCGACAATGTGGTGTCGGGCAACATCGGCTCGAAGAAGCAGATGAACTACACCATCATCGGCGACGGCGTGAACCTTTCGGCACGCCTGGAGTCGGCCTGCAAGCAGTACGGTGCCCACATCCTGATCAGCGAATTTACCTACAAGGCCCTGAAGGGAACCTACTTCAGTCGCGAACTCGACCTGGTGGTGGTCAAGGGCAAGACCAAGCCGGTTGCCATCTATGAAGTTCTCGACTATCACAGCGAAGAGAGCTACCCGCAGATGATCGACGCCATGCGCCACTTCAAGTCGGGACTGGTGAAATACCGGCAGCAGAAATGGAACGACGCCAAGGGCGAGTTCGGCGAAGTACTGGCCCTGAACGACCACGACAAGGCAGCGAAAATGTATATCGAGCGCTGCGATCACTTCCTCGCCAACCCGCCCGGTGATGACTGGGACGGCGTCTGGGTGATGGAATCAAAATAGCCTGAAACCAGACCCCGCGCGGAACCCGCCGGACTGCTTGCGGACTACTTGATACGGGTCAGAAAAGGTCGTCCCGAGGAGCGCTCGGGAGTCGGCGCTGGTGATACGCCGGCGGATGTCTTGTCCTGGGTCGTATCCGCCGGCGTTTCGCCATCGGCGGCAACGCCGGCTTCCGGCCTTTCGGTGACTTCAAAAGCCATGCCTTCCCCATTCTCGCGGGCGTAGATCGCCGCGACCCGCTCGATGGGTACCACAACCGGGAAAGCGCGCCCGCCAAAACGCGCCTGAAAGGTAATTTCCTCGTTACCCATCGACAACTGATGTGTCGCTTCGAGACCGACGTTGAGGACGATCTCGCCATCCTTGACGAATTCCCGAGGCACACGTGTGGTCGCATCGACCTTGACCGCCAGATAAGGCGTAAAGCCCTGATCCGCACACCATTCGTGAATGGCGCGGATCAGGTAGGGCTTGGTGGATTGCATGGGTGTTGCGCCGAGATGAACCACGGACGCGGTTGATGCGCCTTTAACGGCGCATCATCTTTTCGGTGGGCGTCAGCGCGTCGATGAAGCCCTGGCGCGAGAAAATCCGCTCGGCAAACTTCATCAGCGGTGCCGCGGTCTTGGGCAGCTCGATGGCGTAATGGTCAAGGCGCCACAAGAGTGGCGCAATCGCCACGTCGAGCATGGAGAAGTCGTCGCCGAGCAGGAACTTCTGCTTGTTGAACATCGGCGCCAGTTCGATCAGCCGATCACGCATGTGCAGCCGCGCCTTGTCGGCCGACTTGAGGTTCTTTTCCAGCGCATCGATGTGACTGAACAGTTCCTGTTCCATCGTGAACAGCAACTGGCGCGCCTTGGCCCGCGTTTGCGGATCCGGCGGCATCAGTTGCGGATGCGGAAAGCGCTCGTCGATGTACTCGTTGATGATGTTCGACTCGTACAGCACCAGATCGCGATCGACCAGCACCGGCACGCGGTTGTACGGGTTGATGATCGCAATGTCTTCAGGCTTGTTGAACAGATCGACGTCGATCACCTGAAAGTCCATCTGCTTCTCGTAGAGGACGATGCGGCAGCGATGACTGAACGGGCAGGTGGTGCCCGAGTACAGGTTCATCATGGCGCTGGTGCCCCAGGAATAATCTGCATCACGCACCACTTTGCGGACGGGTGGCGCGTTCATTTCTCGATGCCCCATAGTTTGCATTCACGTATAAGAGTTAATGGATGTCTTTCCAGTACTCGCGTTTCAGCGCGTAGGCAAAGACGAAGAGGACCGCCAGGAAAATCAGCACGATCACGCCCAGTTTCTTGCGGAACTCGGCCACCGGCTCGCCCATGTACTTGATGTAGGCCACCAGATC
>CAZYTN010000195.1:0-4559 GCA_964650115.1 uncultured Sulfuritalea sp. | reverse complement strand
ACGCTGAAATTTCATGTTAACCCTCCTAGTGAAACGAACCGATCCGCTTCAGATCCGAGAAATTGAACCAGATGAAGAATGCCTTGCCGACCAGGTTTTCGTCAGGAACGAAGCCCCAGAAACGGCTGTCCTGCGAATTGTCGCGATTGTCGCCCATCATGAAATAGTGTCCGGGCGGAACCTCGCAACTCACGCCTTCGCTATTGTAGTTACATTTCTCGCTGTACGGAAAGTGCGTGATCTGCTGCACGAATGACGGCGCGTCTGCTTCCACCAGGATATGGTGTTCCACGTTGCCCAGGGTTTCGACGAAGCGCGGGGTATAGAACAGGCGGTCGCGGTCGAGGTAGTCGTCGGTCTTCTTTTGCACGACCTCCTGGCCATTGATGGAGAGCTTCTTGTTGCGATAGACGATCTTGTCGCCCGGCAGGCCGACTACGCGCTTGATGTAGTCGAGCGAAGGGTCGGGCGGATAGCGGAACACCACCACGTCGCCGCGCTGCGGCGAGTTGAGTTCGGCGACCTTCTTGTTGATCACCGGCAGGCGAATGCCGTAGGTGTACTTGTTCACCAGGATGAAATCGCCCACCAGCAGGGTCGGGATCATCGAGCCGGAGGGGATCTTGAAGGGTTCGACGAGGAAGGAGCGCAGCAGGAAGACGGCCAGGATCACCGGGAAGAAGCTGCCGCCGTACTCCACCCACCAGGGATCCGGAGCATCGGCGGGACGTTTCTTGCGGGCATGGAAGTGGTTGAAGGCCCAAACGATGCCGGTAGCGACGACGAGTATGAAAAGAATCAGGGCAAAGTTCATTTGTCACCCACCCGCAGCACGGCGAGGAAAGCTTCCTGGGGAATTTCGACGCTGCCGACCTGCTTCATGCGCTTCTTGCCGGCTTTCTGCTTTTCCAGCAGCTTCTTCTTGCGCGTGATGTCGCCGCCGTAGCACTTGGCCAGCACGTCCTTGCGCATGGCCTTGACGTTTTCGCGGGCGACGATGGTCGAGCCGATCGCCGCCTGGATGGCGACGTCGTACATCTGGCGCGGGATCAGTTCGCGCATCTTGGCCGCCAGTTCGCGCCCGCGATACGGCGCGTTGGCACGATGCACGATCAGCGACAGGGCGTCCACCTTGTCACCGTTGATCAGCACGTCGAGCTTGACCACGTCGGCCGCCCGGTACTCCTTGAAATCGTAGTCGAGCGAGGCATAGCCGCGCGAGACGGATTTGAGCTTGTCGAAGAAATCCATCACCACTTCGGCCATCGGCATGTCGTAGGTGAGTTGCACCTGGCGGCCGTGGTAGGCCATGTTCACCTGCGAGCCGCGCTTGTGCTCGCACAGGGTGATGACGGCGCCGAGATATTCCTGCGGCACGAAAATCTTGGTGGTGATGATGGGCTCGCGGATTTCCTCCATCTTCTGCACTTCCGGCAGCTTGGCCGGGTTTTCCACCTGGATGGTGCTGCCGTCGCGCATCAGCACTTCGTACACCACCGTTGGCGCCGTGGTGATCAGGTCCTGGTCGAACTCGCGCTCCAGTCGCTCCTGCACGATTTCCATGTGCAAGAGGCCGAGGAAGCCGCAGCGAAAGCCGAAGCCGAGCGCCTGCGACACTTCCGGCTCATAGTGCAGCGAGGCATCGTTGAGCTTGAGTTTCTCCAGCGAGTCGCGCAGGCTTTCGTACTGGTTGGATTCAATCGGGTAGAGGCCGGCAAATACCTGCGACTTGATTTCCTTGAAGCCGGGCAGCGGCTCGACAGCGCGACGATCGGCGGTGGTGACCGTGTCGCCCACCTTCGCGGCATCGAGTTCCTTGATGCCGGAGATGATGAAGCCGACCTCGCCGGCACGCAGTTCGCCGCGCGTCACCGACTTCGGCGTAAACACGCCGACCTGTTCGCACAGATGCTGCGAGCCTTCCGCCATCAGCAGGATCTTGTCCTTGGCGCGCACCGTGCCGTCCACCACGCGCACCAGCATCACCACGCCGACATAGTTGTCGAACCAGGAGTCGATGATCAGCGCCTTCAGTGGTGCCTCGGGATCGCCCTTGGGCGGCGGGATCCGTGCAATCACGGCTTCCAGCACGTCGTCGACGCCGAGCCCGGTCTTGGCCGAACACAGAATCGCCTCGGTGGCGTCGATACCGATGACATCCTCGATTTCCTGACGAGCGTTGTCGGGATCGGCGGCCGGCAGGTCGATCTTGTTCAACACCGGCACCACATCGACCCCGAGTTCGATCGCGGTGTAGCAGTTGGCGACGGTCTGCGCCTCGACGCCCTGCGAGGCATCGACCACCAGCAGCGCACCTTCGCAGGCCGAAAGGGAGCGGCTGACCTCATACGAGAAGTCGACGTGCCCCGGGGTATCGATCAGGTTCAGGTTGTAGGTCTTGCCATCGCGTGCCGTGTAACTGAGCGCCGCCGTCTGCGCCTTGATGGTGATGCCGCGCTCTCGTTCGATGTCCATTGAATCAAGTACTTGCGCTTCCATCTCGCGGTCGGACAGGCCGCCGCAACGATGGATGATGCGATCGGCCAGGGTGGACTTACCGTGGTCGATATGGGCGATGATGGAAAAGTTGCGGATGTGATCCATGGGGGCACGAAAAAAGGCGCTCATTCAAGCTGTTGAGCGCCTTTGAGCCTGAAACGCAAGGCGACGATTTTAGCCGAAAACGAAGTTTCAGTGCAGACTAATGCCTGCAAAGCAGGGGTTATGCCGAAACTAAACTTCGTTTAAATACTCACGCACTTTCGCCGTGTCGAGAAAGTAGTGGCAGAGTTCCCTGCCCTCACCATCGACCAGCACCGGCACCAGTTCGTCGTACTTCGCTTCCAGTTCGGGATCGGCATCGACATCCACCACATCGATATCGAAATACGCCACGCCGGACTCGCCGCGCAGGGCTTCCAGCGCGGCGAACATGTCGTGGCACAGATGGCAGTAGTCGCGGCTGTACAAGCGCAAGTGCGGCGACGGCCGGCCGTCGGGAAAATTACTTATCGGACGGGCCCTTGATGGTGATGAAGGTCTGCGAATCGCCGCGCTTGACCAGCAAGGTCATCGTCGCGCTCTTTTCGAGGCCCTTCAATATGTCATTGAACTGCGCCAGGGACTTGATGTCCACTTGAGTGCCCTTGACGATAGCCGACAGAATGATGTCGCCGGCCCGCACTTCGCTGCGCGTGCCGCCGTTCTTGACATCTTCGACAATCAAGCCGTGCTGGATGCCCAGTGCCTTCTTCTGCTCCGCCGTCGGCACAGCCAGCACCAGTCCGAGCCGGTTCGCCGCCTGTGGCTCGGCAGGCTTGCCGCCGCGAGCGGCAAGCTGCGTCTTGTCCTCTTCGTCCGGGATTTCGCCAACCGTGATGGCCAGGTCGCGGGAACTGCCTTTGCGCCAGACCTGGATCACGGATTTTGTGCCGGGACGGGTGGCTCCCACCATGCGCGGCAGGTCGATGGACTCGGCCACCGTCTTGCCATCGAACTTGAGGACGATGTCGCCGACTTCGATTCCGGCCTTGTCCGCCGCCGAGCCCTTTTCGACCGAGGCCACCAGCGCACCCTGCGGTTTGCCGAGATTGAACGACTCCGCCAGCTCCTTGCTGACTTCCTGGATGCCTATCCCGAGGCGCCCGCGACTGACCTTGCCTTTCGCCTTCAACTGGTTCTGGATGTCGTTCGCCAGATCGATCGGTATCGCAAAGGACAGGCCCATGGAGCCGCCGGAACGGGAAAAAATCTGCGAGTTGATGCCGATCACCTCGCCTTTCAGGTTGAACAGCGGGCCACCCGAATTGCCGGGGTTGATCGCAACGTCGGTCTGGATGAAAGGCACATAGTTCTCATGGGCCAGCGAACGCCCCTTGGCACTGACGATGCCTGCAGTTACGGTGTTTTCGAAGCCGAAGGGCGAGCCAATCGCCACCACCCATTCGCCGACCTTGAGCCGGGTCGAATCGCCCAGTTTGGCCACCGGCAGGTTGCTGGCTTCGATCTTGATCAGGGCCACGTCGGTGCGCTTGTCGGTGCCCAGCACCTTGGCCTTGAACTCGCGCTTGTCGGTGAGTTTGACCAGCACTTCGTCGGCCCCGTCGACCACGTGCGCATTGGTCAGGATGTGACCGTCGGCACTGATGATGAAACCGGATCCGAGCGAGCGGTTCTTGAACTCCTGCGGCACGCCGGGTTGATTCGGAATCTGGCCCGGGAAGAAGCGGCGCAGGAGTTCCTGGGCGGCTTCGTCGCCGTCAAACGGGAACTGCGGACCGCCACGGCGTCCCTTGACCACCTGGGTGGTGCTGATATTGACCACCGTGGCGCCCTGTTTCTCGACCAGTTCGGTGAAGTCGGGCAGATCGCGGGCCTGCGTCTGCATGGGCAGTACCGATGAGAAAACCAGCGCGAGAGAGATAATAAATTTTTTCATGATTGTTCCTTGATTCGTATTTTCATGGTCTCGACCTGCAAAGAAAACAGACTGGAGTCGCCGCGCGCGCGAATCTCGTTGCGCCGCAACAGCACCAGGCCACAGCCCAGGCCCGCCAGCG
>CAZYTN010000194.1:0-4571 GCA_964650115.1 uncultured Sulfuritalea sp. | reverse complement strand
GGTAGCTGCGCTCCGGCCGCACCCCGCTGCGGCCCGCTCGCTACGATTTCTTCACCAGCGTTGATGCCGCAATTGCCGGATTTGCCGGGGGGGCTGGAAGCCTGGCTGGCGCACCTTGAAGCGCTGCATCCGCGTGGCAGCGCCGGCATCGAACTCGGTCTGGAACGTGTAGCGGCAATCAAGTCGCGGCTCGGTCAGCGCGAAACCTGCCCTGTCATTCTGGTCGGCGGCACCAATGGCAAGGGGTCGACCTGCGCCATGCTCGAGCGCATTCTGCTCGCTGCCGGCTATGGCGTCGGACTGTACACCTCGCCGCATCTGCTGCGTTACAACGAGCGCGTGCGGATCAACGGCGTTGCGGCCGACGATGCCAGTCTCTGTGCGGCTTTTGGCCGGGTCGAGCAGGCGCGGGGCGATGCCGCGCTCACCTATTTCGAGTTCGGCACCCTGGCAGCCTGGGACGTCTTTGCCGCGGTTGATCTCGATGTCATTATTCTCGAGGTCGGCCTTGGGGGCAGGCTCGATGCCACGAATGTTTACCAACCCGCATGCACCATCGTGACCGGCGTCGACCTCGATCACATGGACTTTCTGGGCGCGGATCGCGAGTCCATCGGGCGCGAGAAGGCCGGAATTTTCCGTGGAGGCGTGTCCGCAATCTGCGGCGATCCGCAGCCACCGCAAACGCTCGTCGCGCATGCCGAGCAGATTGGCGCCAGTTTGCAGATCATGGGACGGGATTTTGGCTATCAGCGGCAGGAGCAGCAATGGTTGTATTGGGCGAGCCCGGTTGGTGATGCCGGGCAACAGGCTGCACCCGAGACCTTCCGGCGCGGCGGCCTGGCCTTCCCGGCCCTGCGCGGTCACAAGCAACTGGCCAACGCCGCCTGCGCGCTGGCGGCGCTCGATGCCCTTCATCAGCATTTGCCGGTGGCCATGAAAGACATCCGCCGGGGGTTGATCGAAGTTGAACTGGCTGGCCGCTTCCAGGTCTTGCCGGGTCGTCCGACTGTAGTGCTCGATGTTGCCCACAACCCGCAGGCGGCCCGCGTGCTGGCTGCCAACCTGGGCGACATGGGTTTTCATCGATGCACCTGGGCGGTGTTCGGCATGCTTGCCGACAAGGACATTGACGGCGTCATCGACGCCATGGGCGAGCGGGTAACGCACTGGCTGCCCTGCACGCTTGAAGGCCGCCGTGCCGCCAGCGCCGACTTTCTGGCCAGTCGTCTGGAGACAAGGGGGATGGCGGTCGCGGGCCGTTTCGCCTCGCCAGTGGCGGCGCTCGCCTGCGCGCAAGAGAAGGCCGGCGAAGATGATAGAATTCTTGCCTTCGGATCCTTCCTCACTGTTGCTGCGGCCCTGCAGGCGCATGGGCGTTCAGCGTAACCAAGATGGCGGAACAAGACACATCGCCTAACGAATTGCAGCTGAAGAAGCGTGCTCGTCGCCGACTGGTTGGCGCCGCCGCGCTGGCCTTATTCGCCGTCATCGTCTTGCCGATGGTGATGGATCGGGAACCGCGACCTCTGAGCCAGGACATCCAGGTCCGCATCCCCAGCCAGGATGCCACCGGCTTCGCGGCCAAACTCCTGCCGGGCAAACCCGCGGCGACTCCCATGCCGGCGCCGGAGCCGGTTGCGGAACAGAAGGCCGCAGTCCAGACGAAATCCGAACCGGCCCCCGCCGCATCCACGGCAGCGCCCGTACCCGCCAAACCGGCCGCTCAGACGACCGCGGCGCCCATTGAGAAGCCTGCGGCGAAGCCAGCGGAAAAGCCTGTAGAAAAGCTGACAGCGCCGGAAAAGAAGGCTGAGTCAGCCGAGAAGCCGGCGACCGATGCTTCCGGTCAATGGGTGATACCGCTGGGCGCCTACAAGGAAGCCGGCAACGTCAAACTGCTGCTGGCCAAATTGAAAGGCATCGGTGTGCCGGCTTACACGGAAAAAGCAGAGTCGCCACAAGGGCTGCGCACGCGCGTTCGGGCGGGGCCCTTCGCCAGTCGGGAGGCGGCCGAAAAGGCGCGTGCGAGACTCAAGATCATCGGCGTAGACGGTCCGGTAGCGCCAAAGTAGGGCGATGACCGCATTCGATTACGCAGCGCTGACGGTGATTTCGGCGTCGGCGCTGTTGGGTTTGTGGCGTGGCGTGGTGAGCGAGATTCTGGCTCTTGCCGCCTGGATTGTGGCGTTTCTTGTGGCACGCGTCGTGGCCGCAGAGGTCGCCAACTGGCTGACCGGGCAGATTGCTGATCCTGGTTTGCGACTGGCGGCGGCTTATGTACTGGTTTTTGTTGGTGTATTGCTAGTCTTCGCAATTGCGCGCATGCTGATTTCCCTGATGTTGAAGGCGGTTGGTTTGGGCTTGCTGGATCGTTTGCTGGGTGTGGCTTTTGGTGTCCTGCGCGGAATTCTGGTGGTGTTGGTGCTTGTGCTGGTGGCGGGAATGACGCCGTTGCCCAAGGCGGACTGGTGGCGTGATGCGGTGCTGGCGCCACCCTTGGAGACTGTGGTGATTGCGGTAAAACCCTGGTTGCCGGCTGACGCGGCAAAACGGATTCGGTATCGATAGAGGAAAAGGACCATCTCCCCTTCCCCCTTCCCGGGGAAGGGGGCGATAATTGTTCGCGGGCGCTGCCCGCTCCATGTTTTGGCTGCTTCCCCTTGGGGCGGCCCGGCGGAGAAGGACCATGTGCGGAATTCTGGGTGTGGTGGCCACCACACCGGTGAACCAGTTGCTCTACGACGGCTTGCAGGTGCTCCAGCACCGGGGCCAGGACGCCGCCGGCGTCGCCACCGCCGAAGGCGGGCGTTTCCACATGCACAAGGGTTCCGGCCTGGTGCGCGACGTGTTCCGTACCCGCAACATGCGCAACCTGATCGGCAACTGGGGCATCGGGCATTGCCGCTACCCCACCGCCGGCTCGGCCGACAACGCCGCCGAGGCGCAGCCCTTCTACGTCAATTCGCCGTTCGGCCTGATGCTGGCGCACAACGGCAATCTGACCAATGCCGACCAGTTGAAACAGGACATGTTCCTCCAGGACTTGCGCCACATGAACACCAACTCCGATTCGGAGGTGCTGCTCAATGTGCTGGCGCACGAATTGCAGGCCGCGTCGACCAAGTACCAGGTCGATGCCGAGACGATTTTCAAGGCGGTGGCCGGCGTGCATCGCCGCGTCAAGGGCGCCTATGCCGTGGTGGCGATGATCGCCGGCTATGGCCTGCTGGCCTTTCGCGACCCCTACGGCATCCGTCCGCTGGTAATGGGGCGCAACGAGACGCCGGAGGGCATGGAATACATGGTGGCCTCCGAGAGCGTCGCCATCGATACGCTGGGCTTCAGGATGCTGCGCGACGTCGAGCCGGGCGAAGCGGTGCTGATCGACATGCGCGGCAATTTCGTCAGCCGCCAGTGCGCGGAGCGCACGCTGCATGCGCCGTGCATGTTCGAATTCGTCTATCTGGCGCGTCCCGATTCGGTGATGGACGGCATTTCGGTGTACGAGACGCGGGCCAAGATGGGCGACTACCTGGCCGACAAGATTCGCCTGACCATGCCGCACATTGAAATCGATGCGGTGATCCCGATCCCCGATTCCAGCCGGCATTCGGCAATGGAACTGGCGGCGCGCCTGAATCTTCCCTACCGCGAGGGTTTCGTCAAGAACCGCTACATCGGCCGCACCTTCATCATGCCCGGCCAGGCCACGCGGCGCAAATCCGTGCGGCAGAAGCTGAACGCCATCAGCCAGGAGTTCAGGGGGCGCAACGTGCTGCTGGTCGACGATTCCATCGTGCGCGGCACCACCAGCCGCGAGATCATCATGATGGCGCGCGAAGCCGGCGCGAAGAAAGTCTATTTTGCCTCCGCCTCGCCGCCGGTGCGCTTTGCCAACGTCTATGGCATCGACATGCCGACGCGCAGCGAATTGATCGCCGCCTTTCGCAATGACGAGGAAATCTGCCGCGAGATCGGCGCCGATGCGCTGATCTATCAGGATCTCGACGCCCTCAAGGCCGCGGTGCGCTCGGTCAATCCGACCGTGACCCAGTTCGAGACCTCCTGTTTCGACGGCCAGTACATCACCGGCGACGTCAGCGCCGCCTATCTGCAGAGCATGGAGGACAGGCGTTCCCTGCCACCGCTGCAGCGGTCGGACGACCTTGACGGTTTCGACGGCCAGGATGGCGAACAACTCGACCTGAACCTGGTGCAGGCGGGATGAGCGCCGCCGATACATCGGGCTGGTCTTTCGAGACGCTGGCCGTGCGCGCCGGCCAGGAGCGCAGCCAGTTCGGCGAACACTCGGAGGCGCTTTACCTGACCTCGAGCTTCGTTTTCGAGAACGCGGCCCAGGCGGCGGCGCGCTTTTCCGGGGCGGAGCCGGGCAACGTCTACGCCCGTTTCACCAACCCCACGGTCACCAACCTGCAGGAGCGGCTGGCGGCGCTGGAAGGCACCGAGGCCTGCGTTGCCACCGCGACCGGCATGGCGGCGATCCTGTCCACGGTGATGGCGCTGATGAACGGGGGCGAGCACATCGTTGCCTCGCGCAGCATCTTCGG
>CAZYTN010000193.1:0-4575 GCA_964650115.1 uncultured Sulfuritalea sp. | reverse complement strand
CTTGTTATTGAAAGAGTCTGACGATGCATATTTTTGCCATAGCCAATCAGAAGGGTGGGGTGGGCAAGACCACTACCGCGGTCAATCTTGCCGCTGCGCTGGCCGCCAACGGCCAGCGTACCTTGCTGGTGGACCTCGATCCCCAAGGCAATGCCACCATGGGTTGCGGGGTAGACAAGCGCAGCCTTGCGTCCTCGGTCTATCAGGTACTGCTGCAACTGGCTACCCTGGCGGAAGCGCGGGTCGTCTCGCCCAGCGGAAAGTTCGAAGTATTGCCCGCGAATCGCGACTTGGCCGGTGCGGAAGTCGAACTGGTCGATCTCGAGTTGCGCGAGATGCGCCTCAAAGCGGCGCTGGCGGCGCATCGAGCGGACTATGATTTCGTCCTGATCGATTGCCCGCCATCGCTGTCGATGCTCACCCTTAACGGGCTATGCGCGGCCGATGGCGTGATCATTCCGATGCAGTGCGAGTACTACGCGCTGGAAGGCCTGTCGGATCTGGTGAATACCATCAAGAAGGTACATGCCAATCTGAATCGCGACCTGAAAATCATCGGCTTGCTGCGGGTCATGTACGACCCGCGCAACACCCTGTCGACCCAGGTTTCGGCACAACTGGAGCAACATTTCGGCGACAAGGTATTCAAGACTTTGGTGCCGCGCAACATCCGCCTCGCCGAAGCGCCGAGTTATGGCGTCCCGGGCGTGCTTTTCGACAAGGCGGCGAAGGGTGCCCAGGCCTACATGGCCTTTGCCCTTGAAATGATCGATCGTGTCAATTCGTGGAAGGAAAACAACTCGTGAGTCCACCGAAACAAAAAGGCCTCGGGCGCGGCCTGGACGCCCTGCTGGCGGCCAACACTACCCCTGAGACCCAGCGCCAGGAGATGCTTGGCGTCGGCGTTCTGCAACCGGGCAAGTACCAGCCCCGCACGCGCATGGACCCGGGTTCGCTCGAGGAGCTGGCAGCGTCGATCAAGGCCCAGGGCCTGATCCAGCCGATCTCCGTGCGACCGGTGGGCGCCGGCCGTTATGAAATCATTGCCGGCGAGCGGCGCTGGCGCGCGGCCCAGATAGCCGGCCTGGCCGAAGTACCGGTGCTGGTACGCGACATCCCCGACGATGCGGCACTGGCGATGTCGCTGATCGAAAACATCCAGCGCGAAGACCTCAATCCGCTCGAGGAAGCGGCCGGCATCCAGCGCCTGATCGACGAATTCCAGATGACCCATCAGCAGGCCGCCGACGCTGTCGGCCGCTCGCGTTCGGCGGCGTCCAACCTTCTGCGCCTGCTGCAACTGGCGAAGCCGGCACAGGACATGCTGATGGCCGGCGACATCGAGATGGGCCACGCCAGGGCGCTGCTGCCGCTGTCGAAGAGCGAGCAGGGGCGCATCGCTGCTTGGGTGGTGGACAAGGGTTTTTCGGTGCGCGAGACTGAGCGGCTGGTTGCCCGAGAGCTGAATCCGCCTGTAAGAAAAGGCGCTGACAGGAAGCCGGACCGTGATCTGCTGCGTCTCGAGGAAGAGCTCTCCGATCGGCTTGGGGCCACGGTCAAGATCAGCGCCAACCGCAAGGGCGGAGGCAGTCTGACGATCCGTTTCGGCAGCCTGGATCAACTCGATGGTTTACTTGCCCGACTTGATTGAGTCGCAGGGAATGTGGCGTCCCAAAAGTCTCGCTACGACAGTCCGATAAAGACCAAATGCATTTGATTATTGGCGGATCGGATCAGAAATGGCGCACTGCAACATAAAATGTTTGACAACCCATGATCAATGCCCTATATTCGCGGCCTTTCGGACACGGCTTGGTCTTATAGATGTTTAGAGCCGTGTTTCACCAAGGCGTCGCAACGCTGATTGTTGCCGGCCTGGCGTGGTTCTGGGTCGGTCAGCATGGTGCAGTGTCGGCAGGATTGGGCGGTGCAGCAGTGGTAGTGCCGAACCTGTTTTTTGCCTTGAGCCTCTGGGCCGCGGCAAAAAGCGGAAGGGCGTCATTGGCGCGGTTTTTTGTAGGTGAGTTCATCAAGGTCGCGGCAACGCTGGCGTTGCTCGCGATCGTGGCGGGGGCGTATCGAGAGGTGCACTGGCTGGCGCTGCTGGCCGGCCTGATCGTTGCGCTGAAAGCGAATCTGTTAGTGATATTGATTAAGGCCTGAAGCCCATGGCAGCCGAACACGCTCCGAACGCATCGGAATACATCGTTCACCACTTGACGCACCTGAACAGCCTGGGCCACAAGCAGGCCAAGCTGGTCGATTGGTCGGTATTCCACCTCGATACCCTGTTCTGGTCCGTTTCACTCGGGCTTATCGCCGTCTTCATTCTTGCGCGCGCCGCCGCCAAGGCCACCTCGGGTGTGCCCGGGCGTTTCCAGGCTGCGGTCGAGATCCTGGTGGAAATGGTCGAATCGCAATCGAAGTCCATCGTCCATGGCGATCGCAGCTTCATCGCCCCCCTGGCCCTGACGGTCTTTGTCTGGATCTTTTTCATGAATGCGATGGACCTGCTGCCGCTCGACGTGCTGCCCAATGTCTGGGCCGGCATCTACGGCGCCGCAGGGCACGATCCGAGCCACGCCTACATGCGCGTGGTACCGACCGCCGACCTCAATGCCACCCTAGGCATGTCGCTCGGCGTGCTGATCCTTTGCCTCTGGTACAGCGTCAAGATCAAGGGCTTCGGCGGCTGGATGCACGAGTTGTTCACCGCGCCCTTCGGCAGCCACCCGCTGCTCTACCCGATCAACTTCGCCATGCAGCTGATCGAGTTCGTCGCCAAGACCGTATCGCATGGCATGCGACTGTTCGGCAACATGTACGCCGGCGAGCTGATCTTCATGCTGATCGCCCTGATGGGGGCGGCCTGGGCCGGAACGATCGGCAGCGGACTTCTTTGGCTGGGCGGCGTCTTCGCCGGAACCGTGTGGGCCATCTTCCACATCCTGATCATCACGCTGCAAGCTTTCATCTTCATGATGCTGACCCTGGTGTACATCGGTCAGGCACATGAAAGCCACTAGTTTCAAAGTCTCTACTTAACCTTCACTTTTACACACAAGGAGTCATCATGGAAGGCAACATCGTTGGTTTCGTCGCGTTGGCCGCCGGTTTGATCATCGGTCTCGGCGCCGCGGGCGCTTGTATCGGCATCGGCATCATGGGCAGCCGCTTCCTCGAAGCTTCCGCGCGTCAGCCGGAGCTGATGAACACGCTGCAGACCAAGATGTTCCTCCTGGTCGGTCTGATCGATGCCGCCTTCATTATCGGTACCGGTATCGCCCTGTGGTACACGACTGCCAATCCGTTCATCAAGTAATCGTCTCCAATAACCTCTAAGGAGCGATTACCGTGAATCTGAACGCAACGCTGTTTGCCCAGCTGGTTGTGTTCCTCATTTTGGCGTGGTTCACGATGAAGTTCGTGTGGCCTCCCATCATGAAGGCACTCGACGAGCGTGCGGGCAAGATAGCCGACGGGCTTGCGGCCGCGGACAAGGCCAAGGCCGATCTGGCGCACGCTGAAAAGAAGGCCTCCGAAGAATTGCGCAAGGCGCGCGAGTCGGCTGCCGAATTCCGCAGCGGGGCCGAGCGGCAGGTGGCTCAGTTGATCGAAGACGCGCGCGCCGAGGGTGCTCGCATCGTCAATGCAGCGCGCGAAGCTGCCGAGACGGAAGCTGCAGCGGCATCGCAGCGTGCCCGGGAGGCTTTGCGCGAGCATGTTGCCACGCTGGCCGTTGCCGGCGCCGAGCGCATCCTGCGCAAGGAGATCAACGCCCAGGCCCATGCCGAGTTGCTCACGCAACTCAAGTCGGAGCTCTAATCTGCCATGGCCGAAAACGTCACCCTTGCGCGCCCCTATGCCGAGGCCGCATTCCAGCTCGCCAGGAGCGGAAATGCTCTCGCGGACTGGTCTGACGTGCTGGCGCGGCTGTCCGCTGTTGCCGCTCGTCCGGAAATGGAAGAATGCATCGGCAATCCGCGCCTGAGTCCTGTCCAGCTGACGCAGCTCTGTCTCGACGTGGTCGCAGCCGATACAAAATCGGAAGCAAAGTCTGGCTTGTCGGCCGACCAGCAGAACTTCGTCCGTGTCCTCGCTGACAATGACCGCCTCATCGTCCTGCCCGAGATCGCCGATCTCTTCAACCAACTCAAGCATGGCCAGGAGGGCGTCAAGGACGCCGAGATCACCTCGGCCTTTGCGCTCGATGACGCGACCCTGAAGACGCTGGTAGCCGATCTCGAACGCAAGTTCGAGTGCAAGATCCAGGCGACCGTCAAGGTTGATGCCGAACTTATTGGTGGCGTACGCATTGCCGTCGGCGATGAAGTGATCGACGCCTCGGTCCGCGGCAAGCTTGCCGCCATGGCCACCGCGCTAAAGAACTAGGAGTAATTCCATGAACCTCAATCCATCCGAAATCAGCGACCTGATCAAGAGCCGGATCCAGAACATGCAGTTGGCGGCCACCGCCCGTAACGAGGGCACCGTGGTATCGGTCACCGACGGCATCTGCCGCATCCATGGCCTGACCGACGTGATGCAGGGCGAAATGCTGGAATTCCCCGGCAA
>CAZYTN010000192.1:0-4578 GCA_964650115.1 uncultured Sulfuritalea sp. | reverse complement strand
GCTTTGGTCCGGAGTATTGGCGTGAGTCCAATATGAATGAATTGGCTCGAGTGGGCAGCAGACTACGGGTGTGCAAGGCGTGACCCAGGATAAATCCTGGGAGGGTGTCGATCGTCGCCAGAATAGCGATTCAGCCTACGCCGGGCCGGAGCGACGCTTGGGGCTTTTCGCACGAGTTGACGGTGTCCGTGAGGACCTGCTCCATCATGATCCGCTGCTGGATTGCCTGGTCGAACTGACCCGCATACACGGACGACCGAGTACACATGCGGCACTGACGGCCGGCTTGCCTCTGCCGGCCGAGGGGCTGACCCCGTCGCTGTTCGTCCGCGCGGCCCAGCGCGCAGGATTTGCGAGCAAGCTGGTGCGGCGTTCCCTGGCCAAGATCGATGTGGCCTTGTTGCCGGTCATATTGTTGCTCAAGGGTAACGAGGCCTGCATTCTTCTCGGCTGGGACGAGGCCGGCAATTCTGCCAAGCTTTTGTTTCCGGATACAGCTCAGGGGGCTGTGTCACTGCCGCGAGAGAGTCTGCAAGCGCGCTATGAGGGTATCGCCTTGTTTTCCCGCCCCCATTTCCGTTTCGACCAACGCACCCCGGAAGTCGTTGAAGTGGTCCAGCGCCATTGGTTCTGGGGCGCGATCATGGAACAATTGCCTGTCTACAAGGACATTCTCGGCGCCGCGGCGCTGGTCAATGTCTTCGCGCTGGCCATGCCGATATTCACCATGAACGTGTATGACCGCGTGGTGCCCAACAATGCGGTCGAGACCTTGTGGATGCTGGCCAGTGGTTTGCTGCTGGTATTCGGTGTGGACTATGCGATTCGTCTGCTGCGTGGTCATTTTGTCGATCTGGCCAGTTCGCGCATCGATCTGAAGCTCTCGGCCCTGATCATGGAGCGGGTGCTGGGCATGCGACTCGCCAACCGCCCGGCGTCGGTGGGTTCTTTTGCGGCGAATTTGCGCTCTTTCGAAACCGTGCGCGATTTCATTGCCTCGGCTACCGTGACGGCGGTAATTGACCTGCCGTTTGCACTATTGTTTTTGGCGGTGATGCTCTGGATATCCTGGCCCTTGGTCGCGTTCCCGATTCTGGGCATCTTCGGTGTCCTGATTTACAGCTACGTCATCCAGTACAAGATGCGTGAATTGTCGGAAACGACCTTTCGTGCCGCGGCCTTGCGCAATGCCACTCTGGTCGAAAGCCTGACCGCGCTCGAGACGATAAAAGCCAACGGGGCCGAAGGCCTGATGCAGGCCAAGTGGGAAAAGACGGCGGCGTTCCTGGCGCGGACCAGTGCCCGCTTGCGACTCCTGTCTTCATCTGCGATGAACGGTGCTGCTACGCTGACGCAACTGGTCAATCTGCTGATAGTCATCGCCGGCGTCTATCTGATACATGAGCGCTGGCTCACGATGGGCGGGCTCATCGCCTGCACCATGTTGGCGGGGCGCGCCATGGCGCCTTTGGGTCAGATTGTGGGCCTGCTGATGCAGTTCGAGAATGCCAAGACGGCGCTTGCCGGACTGGAGACCACAATGACAACTCCGGGCGAGCGCGCGGAAGAGAGTGCGTTTATCCATCGACCGGAAATCAAGGGGGAAATCGAGTTCCGCAATGTCAGCTTTACCTATCCCGGTCATACGCAGGAGGTCCTGCGCAATGTCTCGTTCCGCATCAAGCCCGGTGAGCGGGTAGTGGTGCTCGGGCGGGTGGGTTCGGGCAAGACCACCCTGCACAAACTTATGCTCGGCCTCTATCAGCCGACCGAAGGCGCGGTGTTTCTCGATGGCGTCGATCTGCGACAGCTTGATCCCGCGGACTTGAGGCGCAATGTCGGTTATGTGGAGCAGGACACTTTGCTTTTCTATGGCAGCCTTCGTGACAACGTTGCGTTGCGGGCGCCCTACGCCGACGATTTGGCTATCGTCACAGCAGCGGAAGTCGGCGGTCTGACGGAGTTCGTTAACAGGCATCCCGAAGGCTATGACATGGTTATCGGCGAGCGCGGTGCTTCGCTTTCCGGTGGCCAGCGTCAGGGCGTGGCCATTGCCCGGGCGATGCTTCTCGATCCTCCGGTATTGCTGCTCGACGAGCCGACAAGTTCGATGGACTTCACTTCGGAGAGTCACTTCAAGGACAGACTGTGCCGTTTCATGCAGCACAAGACCATGGTCATCGTGACGCACCGTCTGAGTCTGATCGATCTGGCTGAACGCATGATAGTCATCGATGACGGCAAGGTGGTGACCGATGGCCCGCGGCAACAGGTGGTCGAATCGCTTCAGGCCGGTCGCGTGGGGAGAGCGACATGAACTATCCGGTCCTGCTGCAACGGCTGACGGGCGTGCTGGGCAAGGTTCACCGCTGGTTCGAGTCGATCCGGATCAGGATTCAACCGCGCGTAGATCGCTGGCTGGCGGACTGGAAAGAGAACCCCGAAGCACCTGACGCGGATTTCGTGCAGGACGCTGACTATTTCATGATCCAGCAGGAACCGTTGCGCGCGAAGGTATTGGTCAAGACCATCCTGATCTCCGTGGCGCTGTTCGTCATGTGGACCGCCGTTGCCCAGGTCGACGAGATCACCAAGGGCGAGGGCAAGGTGATTCCGTCCAGCCAGATCCAGATCCTGCAAAGCATGGATGGCGGCATAGTCGCTGAAATAAGCGTCAAGGAAGGGCAGGTGGTGGAAGCCGGACAAATGCTGCTGCGCGTTGATCCGACGCGCTTCGAGTCCTCGGTGCGTGAAAACCGCTCACAATACCTGGCGCTGACCACCAAGGTCGCGCGTTTGCGAGCGTTGTCAGAGGGCTTGCCCTTTGTTCCCCCGCCGGAAGTCCTGATCGAGGACCCGAAGACCGTTCAGGATGAGCAGCGCCTGTACGAGACAGCGAGATCCAATGTGTCTGCGCAGATATCGATTGCCCGCGAACAACTGGTGCAGCGCCAACAGGAACTTTCGGAGATGCGCGTCAAGCGCGAACAGGCCTCGCAGGCTTACGAACTTACGGCCAAGGAGTTGGCCGTTACCAGGCCATTGATCAATTCGGGCGCCGTATCGGAAGTCGAATTGCTGCGTCTGGAGCGCGACACTTCCCGTTTTCGCGGCGAGCGCGACATGGCGGCGGCGCAGATCTTGCGCTCGCAGGCGGCGATGGCGGAGGCCTCACGCAAAATCGAGGAAGTTGAACTCAATGCGCGTAATGAAGTGCGCAGGGAACTGGCGGAGGCCATGGCCAAGCTCAATGCCTTTACCGAAGGTGGGGTGGCGCTTGCCGACAAGGTCAAGCATGCTGCAATCCGCTCACCGGTGAAGGGGACGGTGAAGCGCTTGTTGGTGAACACGGTGGGTGGTGTGGTCCAGCCCGGCAGAGACCTGGTTGAGGTCGTCCCGCTTGACGATGCACTGATTCTGGAAGCCAAGGTGGCACCCAAGGACATTGCCTTCCTGCGCCCCGGTCAGCCGGCGATGGTCAAATTCACGGCCTATGACTTTTCCACTTATGGCGGCCTGGACGCGAAGTTGGAGCATATCGGCGCGGACTCCATCACGGATGAAAAAGGCAATACCTTCTTCCTTGTCAAGGTGCGTACCAACAAATCCTCTCTTGGCGCCAATTTGCCGATCATCCCAGGCATGGTTGCCGAGGTGGATATCATCACCGGCCAGAAAAGCATTCTTGCCTACTTGCTGAAACCGGTGCTCAGGGCCAAGCAGGGGGCGCTGACCGAGCGTTGAACCAGGTGTCGTCACGTTCGCCGGGCTCCGTTCGCCACCTGTTCGCGTCTCCGTCGGGAGAAGCGTTGCCGCGCTGGCTGGAGGCATTTCCGAAGGCCGTCATGCTTGCCCAGGGAAAGGCCGTCAAGTCCTTGCCTGCCGCGACGCTGGTGTGGTTGCGTCTGGATGAGGCACGGCCTGCCCCGGAACAACTTGCTGCGTTGCGCAAGGCGCTGGGCGCCGTCCGGGTGATAGTGCTGGCTAACCAACCCGACAGCGAACAAGCACTGACCCTGTTTTCTGCCGGCATTCGCGGCTACTGCAACGCTCATGCGACGGCGGCCAATCTGCGCCAGGTGGCAAGTGTCGTTCAGGCGGGCGGGCTGTGGATTGGCGAAGCCTTGATGCAGAGGTTGCTTGTATCCACTCAGGCGGCCATGGCAAAAACACCCGCGGCCAGTTTGCCGCAGGATGCCGCAAGCCGCGCCGCCGCGGACTGCCTGGCGACGCTGACCAGGCGCGAGCAGGAAGTTGCCCGCGCGGTTGCCAACGGATCCAGCAACAAGGAAATTGCCCGCCAGCTGGGAATCACGGAACGCACCGTGAAAGCTCACGCCGGCTCGGTCTTTCAGAAACTCAAGGCGCGCGACAGGCTCCATCTTGCCCTGATGATGAACGGCCAACGGCCGTCCTGACCCTTCTCCCGGCACTGTCCTTTGGTCCAATAGCGGTCGCCGAACCCGCCGGGTAGAGTGACCAGCATTCCATAATCGCGTCCGGAGCAATCATCATGGCTGAATCAGACAACGTCATCGGCAAAGTCGCATCGGTTCTGGGGCAGGCATTTGCCAAAGG
>CAZYTN010000191.1:0-4583 GCA_964650115.1 uncultured Sulfuritalea sp. | reverse complement strand
TCACGGCCTCCGCCGCCCAGTTCAATACCGAGAAGCTCAACTGGCTCAATGCGCATTATCTCAAGCTGGCCACCCCGCAACGGCTCGCCGCTGAGGCGATCCGCCGCCTGGCGCGGCAGGGCGTGGCCATTGCCGGCGGACCCGACGTGGCGACTGTGGCCGCTTTGTACCGCGATCGCGCGGGCAACCTGAATGAGCTGGCCGACGCCATCCATCCCTTTTTTGTGCCGCCGACACCGACAGCCGAAATGTGCGCCCAGCATTTCACCGAAGCGGCACTCGGGGGCCTCGATGCCTTGCTTGCGAGGCTCTCGGCTTGCACCTGGCAGGCCAGTGAATTGGGGCAAGCCGTGAAGCAGACCGCTGCCGAGTCGGGTCTGAAGATGGCTCAGCTGGCGATTCCCTTGCGTGTGGCCCTGCTGGGACTGCCCCAGTCACCCTCGATCGATGCAGTGCTCGAGGTGTTGGGGCGCGAACGCGTGTTGGCACGATTGGCAAAGGTATTGGCAGTCTGAAGCCGATTGACAATAGCAGGCTTAAGGGCGAGAGTTCTTGCAGTTTCCTTTACCGTGAAACATCTTGTTCGGAGCGGCGGGTGACAGCCGAGCGAAGCGAGCTGAACAGAAGCCTCCCCGTGAGGGGGCGAGGCGGAATTTCGCCCCGCATGCGGTGCGCCGCCGCAGCCGGCTGGCTGTGCAAAGCCAGCCGTGGGCCGCGCAGCGGATGGGAGGGGCGGGCCATCAATTCGCCTTTCGCGTGTTTCATTCTCTGCGGGTGGTCTCATGTGACCATGAGCGTAAACTGATCATGTCCCGCGCCTTGTTTTCGCTGTTTCTGCTGTTATTCGTCACTGCCTGCGCCACCTCGCCCGAAGGACGTTCGCAACTGGTGGCGCCGGCTCCTTTGCAAGGATTCAGCGCCGTCTATTCCGAGTTCGACATGCACCTGCAGTTGGTGACCGCCGCGGATTCCCCTGCCTGCCCGGAAGCGGAATGCGTTGCGGACCGGGCTTTTGACCAGCGCATTCTCGCGCTTGGGCGACGTCTTGCCGATATCGCCTTTCGCCAGCATGCCGACCTGTATTTGCGCTTCCCGCGCTTCGAGTTCATCGTCGCCGACAAAGCCGACCCCGGCGCGACTTCGAGTGCCGGGGGGACGGTGATTCTTTATCGCGGCCTGCAGCGCATGAATCTTGATGATGCAGTATTGGCCTTTGTTCTGGCACGGGAAATGAGCCATGTGATTGCCGGTCATCACGATGAGAACGTTACCGCCAGCATCCTGGTGGCGGTGGCTGCGCAAATCCTGTTTCCTGTGCTGAATATCGGGGGGCTCTTTGCCGGCGGCGCAGCGACCGCAGCTGCCGGGTCCGCCGCCGGTTCCGCCGCCAGTTCTGCTATAGGGGCAACGGCAGTGACTTCTGCCGCGTCATTTCTCGGTTCGCGCGCGCTAATCGCCAGTTATCGTCCGTTGCAGACACGCGAAGCCGAAGTCATGGCCATGAAGCTGTTGGTGGCCTCGGGGTGGGACGGCCTTGAGGTCAGCGAAAAGCTGGAATCCCTGCGCCCAAGCCTTTCTGAAGAGACAGCCTGGACCCGGGAACTGCGGGAATCCGCGCAGAGCATCGCCAGCATGATGCAGGGGCCGCCTCTCCCGGAATCGGAGGAAGCGAGTAATCAGATCATCCCCGGGTTGCCGTTCGACCTGCCGCCACCCATGGTCAGCAACCCGTTCTGAAGCCTCACGCGGTCACCGCTTTGCCATGTGGGTATCGATTCGCTGCTGAAGGTCCGCGTGCTGCCGTCTTCGAAGCGCACCAGGACCTCGTAGCGCTTGCTTTCCTTGATCGACTTCTCGATGTAATTTCCCGCGTAGGCGCCACCGGCGGCGCCGAGCAGCGTGGCGATGCTGCGCGTGGCACCTTTGCCGATCTGGTTGGCGATGAGGCCGCCGACCAGGCCGCCGGCGATCGCGCCGCCGCCGCTGCCCTTGGGCTCGACCGCTACTTCACGCACCGCCTCGACCACTCCGCACTCCTTGCAGATCGCCGGTGTCGGCGCCGCGACCCGATAGCTTGGTTCCGGGGATACCGTGGCATAAGTCGGCGCTGGCGATACGGCGCCGAAAGTCGGCGCGGGCGACACGGCGACGCTCGGACTTGTCGTCGCGGTCGCCGGCGCGTCGCGGTGAATGCTGATGGGCGCGCTTTCGTCGGACTTTGCTACCGTCCGGGTTTTCTCCTGCGGCACGGTGACGTGTTGCCGGGACGCGGTCGGCGCCGCGGCAGGGGCTATTGTCAGCTGGGTGGGTGCGGCACTCTGAATGCGGGGGCCGGGCAGCCAGCCGGCAAGAACGCCGACGCCGGCCAGGCTGAGCAAGGTTACCGAGGCTGCGGCGACCAGCAGCAACGGGTGGGTGGGCGAGATTGCGATCTGCGACGGGCTGACTTGCCTTGCTTCCATGATGCGCTCCTTGTGTGTGATGCGTATGAGCACATTAACGTTCCGCCGGGCACGGCGGAGACAGGCGCAACCAGCTGTTACATTTCTTACAAACCTGCTATCCGCGCCGCAGGGCGCGCATATGGAAGCGGGCGGGATCGACCGCGCGCACCAGATCGTGCTCGACCGGCAGGGGTTCGCCTTCCAGCTGGCTGGCGAGAAGTTCTGCGGCCAAGGGTGCCCAGACCATGCCGCGGGCGGAAAGACCGAGCAGCGCATGCAAGCCCCGCAGGCGGGGCAGTTTCTCCAGTGTTGCCGCACTGCCGGCAACTGCATTCGTGTCGGGCAGGGTGCCGATCAGCGGCAGCCGGTCTGGCGCGGCGCTGCGCAGGCCGACGCGGCCGGCGAGCAGCGCCGGATCGATTCCCCTCGCGGCGCCCGGCAGCAGTTCTTCCAGGCGCTGCAGGTTGCCGGCGTGGTCGGCGAGGCGTGGTGTCAGGTCGGCGTCACCGCTGTCGAAGCTGGCGCCGAAGCAGACGATACCGGCTTGCGGCGGAGTGATGTAGCCGGAGCGGCAGACCACGTGACGCAGGGCGGATACGGCCTCGCGCCAGGGCTCGGGCAGATAGCTGATCTGCCCGCGTATCGGCGTCAGCGGCAAGGCCTGGGCCAGCAGCCGGTTGGCGGCATGGGCATTGGCGAGAATGACGTGGGGCGCGTCGGCCAGCAGCTTGCCGTCGGCATCGAATGCCTGCCAGCCGCCTGCCGTTTGCCGCAGCGCGGCGACCTCGGTATCGAAATGCCCGTGGATTAATTCGCCAGCGGCCGCCAGCAAGGCGCTGCAAACGCTGCCCGGGCTGACCCAGCCGCCGTCGGGAAACCACCAGCCGCCGTGAACCACATCGCGACCTATGAGGTTCGTGGCGGCACCGCGTTCGAGAAATGCGGCAAACTCCGGCGGCAGTTCGAGTTCCGCGACCGTGCCGCGCTGCAGCTCCTCATGGGCGCCGTCGCGCGCGACCTGAAGAACTCCGCAGGGCGACCAGCGCACTGCGGCAAGGTTGTGCAAGCGACGCAGCGCATACAGGTAGCAGGCGCGCGACAGTCGCGCCGCCAGCGCGTCGTCCTTGGCCAGGTGCGGCAGCAGTATGCCGGATGGGTTGCCCGAGGCTTCCTCTGCCGGTTGCGCATGGCGTTCGAAAAGCTCTACCTGCCAGTCGCGCGCGGCCAGGCGCTCGCTGATCGCGGTGCCGGCAAGACCCGCGCCGATGACGATGGCGCGGCGTTCGCCGGCTGGCGGGGCCCGGTCAAGAGTCGGCGCTGGCGATACGGCGCTGCCGCGGGTGCCGCAAAGCATTTCGCGCTTGGTGGCGAAGCCCGGACGGCGTTCCAGGGTCCAGCCGGTGCTTTCCAGGGCGTGGCGTACCTCGGCGGCGACGCTCCAGGTCGCCAGTGTGGTCCCGCTGTGGCAGAGGCCCGTGATCGCCCCGAGGAGGTCCGGCGACCACAGTTCGGGATTTTTTGCAGGAGCAAAGCCGTCAAGAAAGACCGCATCGACCCGGGCGGTCAGTTGCGGCAGCAAGAATTGTGCTTCGCCGAACAGCAGCGTCAGCGTGACCTGGCCATCGTCGAAATGCAGACGATGGAAACCTGGCGTCAGCGGCGGCCACTGCCGCAGCATTTGGCCAGCCAGTGATTCCAGATCGGGATAGGGCGCCAGCAGTCCGGCGAGGTCATCGCGGCGGAAGGGATGCTTCTCGACCGAGACGAAGTGCACCCTGCCGCCGGTCTGCGACTCGCGCCATGCCTGCCAGGTGGCCAGAAAATTCAGCCCGAGGCCAAAGCCGGTTTCAAGGATGACGAATCTGTCATTGCGGTGCCAGCGTGCCGGCAGGTCGTTGCCCGCAAGGAAGACGTGGCGGGCTTGAGCCAGCGCGCCGTGCGCCGTGTGATAGACGTCGTCGTAAAGTGCCGAGTATGGCGTGCCGTCGCCGGCTACCGCCGGTTCGGCGGGAACCAGCGGCGGGCGAGTCATTCCGGCCGCATCTGCGGGAAGAGGATGACGTCGCGGATCGATGCCGAGTTGGTCAGCAGCATCACCAGGCGGTCGATGCCGATGCCGCAACCGCCGGTCGGCGGCAG
>CAZYTN010000190.1:3000-4588 GCA_964650115.1 uncultured Sulfuritalea sp. | reverse complement strand
CCCGGACTCATGGACTTGCGGGCCACTCCGGTGGGCGCCGCCTATCCGGGGGTCGAGATACACGCCAATTTGATCGCGGGCATGCTGGACGGCGCGGTCAAGCACAAGCCGCCCTATATTCTCGGCGCCGACGTATTGCTGGTGCTGATCGCGGGCGCGGTGATGGTTTTCCTGTTGCCGATGCTGTCGCCGTTTCGGGCGACGGTGGTCGGCTTGATCGTACTGTTGCTGCTGCTCAGCGTGAATTTCAGTTTCTGGCATGTTTCCAATGTCGTTCTGCCGCTGGCCAATGGCATGATCGCGATTGTGCTGCTGTATGCGATGAACATGTCCTGGGGTTACTTCGTCGAGTCGCGAACCAAGCGCCAGTTGACCGGTCTGTTCGGCCAGTATGTGCCGCCGGAACTGGTGGAAGAGATGAGCCGCGACCCGGAAAACTACAGCATGGCCGGGCGCAAGGCCGAACTCACCGTACTATTTTCGGATGTACGCGGATTTACGACGATTTCCGAAGGTTTGGAACCCGACGAATTGGCCACGCTGATGAACCAGTATCTCGGCGCCATGACCCTGGTCGTGCGCAAGCATCGCGGTACGCTCGACAAATACATCGGCGATGCCATCATGGCGTTCTGGGGTGCCCCGGTCGACGATCCCGAACATGCCAGGAATGCCGTCCTCACCGGACTGGAAATGCATGTTGCACTGCACGAACTGAACAAGGACCTGATGGCGCGCGGCTGGCCCGAGCTCAAGATCGGCGTTGGCGTGAATACCGGTCCGATGACGGTTGGCGACATGGGATCCCCGGTGCGCCAGTCTTACACCGTGATGGGTGACGCGGTTAATCTCGGCTCGCGCCTGGAGGGCATCACCAAACAGTATGGAGTGGGTATGATCGCGGGGGAAACTACCCGCGAATTGCTGAAGAAGGAATTTGTTTTCCGCGAACTGGATCGGGTGCGCGTCAAGGGCAAGGAAGATCCGGTCGGAATTTATGAACCGGTCGGCGAGGAAGGCAAGGTCGCGCGCGAGGATATGGACGAGATGAAACTATGGAATCAGGCCTTGCGTGCCTACCGCGCGCAGGACTGGGATCAGGCGGAAGTGACGCTGATGAATCTGCAGCGCATCAAGCCGCGATATCTCTACGACCTGTACGTCAAACGCGTTGAACATCTGCGCAAAGAGCCGCCCGGAGAGAACTGGGACGGCGTCACAATTTTTGAGACGAAATAGGAATAATGAAAGTACGCGTCCTCGGTTGCAGCGGCGGTATTGGTGGGCGCCACCTGCGTACCACCTCATTGCTGGTTGACAACGACATTCTGATCGACGCCGGAACCGGCGTCGGCGATCTGGCGCTTGCTGAACTCGCCCAGATCGATCACGTCTTCATTACGCATTCGCACCTGGACCATCTCGCCTGCCTGCCGTTCATGGTCGATACGGTTGGCGACATGCGCAGTCGTCCGGTAATTGTGCACGCGACCGAGGCGACACTCGAAATCATCCGCGCGCATGTTTTCAACTGGGCCATCTGGCCTGACTTCAGCGTGATCCCGTCGGCCGAGAAGCCCTTTATGCG
>CAZYTN010000190.1:0-2900 GCA_964650115.1 uncultured Sulfuritalea sp. | reverse complement strand
CATGACTGCGACGGTGAGCGTTGACCTGTTGGCCACCCTGCAACCCCTTATGTCACTGGGCAGCAAGGGCTTGAGCGAATTGCTGCCCCTCTGCCGCACTCATTCCTTCACGCGCGCCACCGATCCGTTTGCCACGACAGACTGGAGTGGCCAGGTAGTCTATCTGGTACGGGGCCAGCTTTTGGTGAAATTGCTGGACGGTGCTTCGCGCGTGCTGGTCGGTGGCCATGATCTGGCGGCGGCTCCGGTGGCACGTGGCGGAAACTCCCCGCGTTTCAGCAAGGCGATCACCGATGTCGAATTGCTCAGTCTGGAGGAGGATCCTCTCGACATCGTGGTGACCTGGAACCAGTTGGCCAACTCAAGCGACCTGGCGAAGGGCACCCCCGATCAAACCGATTGGCGCATGATGTCCAGCATGTTCGCTGTGGACAATCTTACGGTCGGCGCGTTTGCGTCTTTGCCTCCGGCGAATATTCAGGCGCTGCTGGGCAAGTTCGTCCGCGTTCCTGCCAAGCGTGGCGAGACAATAATCAGGCAGGGCGACCCTGGCGATTACTACTACCTGATTGAAAGCGGACGCTGCAAGGTTTCCCGGCTGGTCGCCGGGGCGTCGGTGCAGTTGGCAGAGATCAAGGAAGGCGACGCCTTTGGCGAAGAAGCGCTGGTGGCCGATACGGCGCGCAATGCGACCGTGGTGATGAATACGGACGGCATGTTGTTGCGCTTGTCCAAGCAGGACTTCAACCAGTTGTTGCTCTCGCCGCTGCTGCAGAAAGTGACTGGCGAAGAGGCCGAACGACGGATTGCAGCCGGCGCACAATGGATCGACGTGCGCTTCCCGGCCGAATACCAGAGCGACGGCTATCCCGGTGCCATCAACATTCCGCTTAACGATATTCGTCCGGCCGCGGCGGCGCTGGACCCGGCAATTGAATACATTGTTTATTGTCAGACGGGACGCCGCAGTTCCGCCGCTGCATTTTTGCTTTCCCAGCGTGGACTTCATGCGACCCTCCTTGAGGGTGGCATGAGGGCGCACGCTGGAGCCATGGAGTCAAGCGAATGAGTGCCGTTCCTGCCGCGCCTGCCGAAGCCGCCGTGTCCGATGTGGATAGCCGCCTGGCCTTCTTCAAGAACCTGCAAGTTGTCACCAACAAGGTTCATGCCACCTCGAACATCGACGAAATCATGCTGGAACTGTCCAGCGAGATCTGCAGCCTGTTCAATGCCGATCGTCTGACGATCTATTCCATCGGTGAGGACAAGGCGTCCATCGTTTCAAAAATCAAGACGGGTCTGACCTCGTTCAAGGACCTGCGTCTGCCGATCGCGGACCAGAGTATCGCCGGCCATGTCGCGCTGGCCAAGAAGACCGTGAATATCCGCGACGTCTATGACGAGGCGGAGCTGAAGGCGATCAATCCTTCATTGCGCTTCCTGCAGGAGGTTGACAAGCGCACCGGTTATCGTACCAAGCAGATGCTGGTGGCGCCGATTGTCGACGCACAGAGCAACGAAATGCTCGGTGTCGTCCAGCTCATCAACAACAAGGCGGG
Organism: uncultured Sulfuritalea sp.; assembly: GCA_964650115.1. Taxonomy (GTDB): domain Bacteria; phylum Pseudomonadota; class Gammaproteobacteria; order Burkholderiales; family Rhodocyclaceae; genus Sulfuritalea. The sequence continues at coordinate 1,341 of CAZYTN010000190.1, read as the reverse complement.
TAGTCCTTTTGCCGCAGTCGCCCAGGAAGGTGTCAAGGGGCTGTGCGAGACGATGGCGATCGCATTTGCCCAGCGCAGCAAGCCGGCGCAGGTCGTCAAGACAAAGTACGACTTCCTGGTGTCCGATGCCGTCATTTCCCCGCAGGAACTGGAGCTGGCAACGCGCACCGCAAGGCGGAAGAATCTCGACATCGAAGAAGTTCTGGTCAACGAGTTCCAGGTCAAGCATCAGGCTCTGGGTGTCGCCCTGGGGAAGTTCTTCAATGTACCTTACGAGTCGTTCAAGTCCGACCGCATCAAGCCGGCCGACCTGCTGAAGAACCTCAAGCGCGAATTTCTGGAGCAGGGCAAGTGGGCACCCGTGGAGGAGAGCTCCGAAGGCGTCATGGTGGTCTGCCTCGACCCCGAACAAGTCAAGGGTTCGCGCATCGTCAACAACATCTTCCCGCGGGCGAAAGTGGTCTATCGGGTGACCACCAAACACGAGTACGTGCAGACCCTCGATCTGTTGTTCGGCGCCAGCGGCGTCCCCGGCTACACGGATGACAGCTCCGTCGGCGACCTGCTGTCGACCCTCGATGAAGGGGACATGGAGGGCGAAGGCGGTGCCAGCGACGACATTTCCGCCGCGGCCGACAACGAACTGGTCAAGCTGGTCAACAAGATCATAGTCGACGCCTACCAGCAAGGGGCTTCGGACATTCATATCGAGCCCGGCCTGGGCAAGGACAAGGTGCTGATCCGCTTCCGCCGCGACGGTTCCTTGCAGAAGTACATCGAAGTGCCGGCCAGCTACCGCAACGCCATGGTGGCGCGGCTCAAGATCATGTGCGACCTGGATATCGCCGAGCGCCGCAAGCCGCAGGACGGCAAGATCAAGTTCAAGAAATACGGCCCGCTGGACATCGAACTGCGGGTGGCGACGATTCCCTCGACCGGCGGCGTCGAAGACGTCGTGATGCGTATCCTTGCCGGCGGCGAGCCGATCCCGCTGGACAAGCTGGGCGTGCTGCCGACCAACCTGATCAAGCTCAAGGCGACGATTTCCAAGCCTTACGGACTCTTTTTCGTCTGCGGCCCGACGGGTTCCGGCAAGACCACGACGCTGCACTCGGTGCTGGGTTATCTCAACACGGTGGATACCAAGATCTGGACCGCCGAAGATCCGGTGGAAATCACCCAGAAAGGCCTGCGCCAGGTCCAGGTTAACAAGAAGATAATGGACTTCCCGATGGTGATGAAGGCCTTTCTGCGGGCCGACCCGGACATCATCATGGTGGGCGAAATGCGCGATGCCGAAACCACCGGCATCGGCATCGAGGCCTCGCTGACCGGCCACCT
>CAZYTN010000189.1:0-4614 GCA_964650115.1 uncultured Sulfuritalea sp. | reverse complement strand
TTCAGTCCGGCCGCCGGCTCGTCGAGGAAAAGTATCTGCGGCCTGGCGGCCAGGGCGCGGGCGATCTCGAGCCGCTTCAGGGCGCCATAGGGCATCGAGTTCGCCGCCATGTTCCAGTAGCTCTCCAGGCCGACAAAGCGCATCAGTTCCCTTGCCTCGTCCTTGAGCCGGGCATCGCGCCTAGCGAGCCCCGGCAGGCGCAGCATGGCCGTGACCAAATTGCGGTCGAGCTGCAGATGGGCGCCAACCATGACGTTCTCCAGCGCCGTCATGTTCATGCAGATCTGCAGGTTCTGGAATGTCCTGGCCATTCCCTTCAGGGCAAGTTCATGCGGAGCAGCCCCGGCAATCGACTGGCCGTCGAGCCGGATATCGCCCTCGCTCGGCGTGTAAACCCCGGTGATCAGGTTGAACAGCGTGGTCTTGCCGGCGCCGTTGGGCCCGATCACGGAATACACCAGCCCGCGCTCAACCGCAAAGCTGACGTCCTGCACCGCCTTGACGCCGCCGAAAGCCTTGGAAAGGTTATCGACTTCGAGCAGCGACATCACTGATCTTTCCGGTCGTTGCGGCCGAAGCGGGCAGCCAGGGTGGGCACCAGTCCCCTGGGCAGGAAAATCATGGACAACATCAGAATCGAACCGAAAGCCACCGTCTCCCAGCCCTCGAAGGTCGATAGTGCCTGGGGCAGGGCCGTCAGCAGGACCGCGCCGATCAGTGAGCCGTAAATCGAGGCCATGCCGCCGATCACGACCATGGTGACAAGCTCGATGGAGTGAAAGAAATCGGCGATATTGGGCGTGACGAACCCGATGTAGTGCGCCGTGACACTGCCCATCAGGCTGGCAAAAAAAGCCGACAGAACAAAGATGGCGACCTTGTAGCGAACGACATCGACGCCCATCACCTGCGACGCGACCTCGGAGCCGTGCAGCGCCCGCAAGGCACGCCCGAAAGGAGAATCGATCAGATTCTTCGCCGCCCAGAAGCTGAACAGCAGAGTCCCGGCAACCACCCAGTACCACTGTTTTTCGCCGGAAATGCTGAAGCCCATCAGTCCCAGCGCGACCACCGGCATGCCGTCGGGACCGCCGGTATAGGCCGATTCGTTCTTGATCACGATGGCGATGATGATGCCCAGGCCGAGCGTCGCCATCGCCAGATAGTGCCCCTTCAGGCGAAAGATCGGCCGCGCGACGATTGCCGCAATGGCGCTGGCGATTGCCGCACCTGCAAGCATGGCAAATATCGGATGCCAGCCGAAGTGCGACGGCAGAATCGCCGAGGCATAGGCGCCGACACCAACGAATCCGGCATGGCCGAGGCTGATCTGGCCGGCAAAACCGATCAGGAGATTCAAACCGAGGACGATGATGGCGTTGATCGCCATGCGTATGGCGATGTCGTAGTAATAGTTGTTGGGCAGCACCAGCGGCAACAGCAGCAGGACACCGGCCAGCAGCAACAGGCCGTAATGCCGCTTCAGCGCGCTCATTGGACTACCCTCCCCCCAACCCCCTCCCCAGGGGAGGGGGTGACAATTGTTCGCCGCTCCGCGGCTCCGTGTGATGACTGGCGCCCCTTCGGGCGGCCGTGCGGGGCGCTCATACCCGCTCCGTCACTTGCGCGCCGAAAATGCCGCGCGGCATGAAGAAGAGAATGAACAGGATGAGCACGAATGGAATGGCATCCTTGTAGGCGGAAGAAATGTATCCGGCCGCCATCGCCTCGATGATTCCCACCAGCAAGCCGCCGACCACGGCACCCAGGCCACTGCCGAGGCCGCCAACGACTGCGGCAACGAACCCCTTCAGACCCAGCATGATTCCCACGTCATAGGACGTCAGGGTGATCGGGGTCAGCAACACGCCGCCTATCGCGCCCAGTCCCGCCGAAAGGGCGAAACTCACCAGCAAAACCCACTGCGTGTTGATGCCGACCAACTGGGCCGCCAGCGGATTGCAGGAGGTGGCAAGGATGGCCTTGCCGGCCAGGGTGCGGCTGAAGAAATACCAGAGCGCCACCACGACCAGCGCCGTGACGCCAAGCACCCAGAGGCTCTGCGGCAGCAGCGTGGCGCCGCCGATCAGGAGGGGTTCGCTGCCCGAGAAGGCGGGATAGCTGTGCGCGCCCTTGCCCAGCCAGATCTGAACCAGGCCGCGAATGACCAGCGAGGCGCCGATGGTGATGATGATCAGCGTCACCACCTCCGCATCGCGTGCCGGCTCGATCGCCAGCTTCTCCAGCAGCATGCCCACCGCAGCCGGAATCGCGATCGCCAGGACGAGGGCCAGCGGCATCGGTATTCCCGACTGCATGAAAAAGAAGGCCAGCATGCCGCCGAGCATGATGAACTCGCCCTGGGCGAAATTGATCACGTTGCTGGCGTTATAGATCAGCGTAAACCCCAGCGCCGCCAGGGCGTACGTGGCGCCGACCGTGATGCCCGAAAACAGGAACTGCAGGAACTGCGACAAGATGGCGTCTCCCTGACCGAATCTATTTCGGCCGCCGGTCGATGACCCGCTTGGCCTTGCCGACCAGGGTGCGCTCCACCTTGTCTGTCTCGACCACATGCACGTCGGCGGTCACGCCGACCATCACCTTGATGTGGTGCTGGACCTCGGCGCCGATTTCCTTGCGTTTCTGTTCGTTGATGGTGTTCGACAGGTCGGCACGTACCTCGACGTACACGTCCAGCTTGTCCAGATGCCCGTCGCGCGACACCTGCAGCTGGTACTGGGCGCAGAGGTTGGGATTCTTCAGCAGGATTTCCTCGATCTGCGTCGGGAACACATTGACCCCGCGAATGATCAGCATGTCGTCGCTGCGGCCGGTGATCTTTTCCATGCGCCGCATGGTGCGCGCCGTTCCTGGCAGCAGGCGGGAGAGGTCGCGCGTGCGGTAGCGGATGATGGGCAGCGCCTCCTTGGACAGCGAGGTGAACACCAGTTCTCCCATCTTGCCGTCGGGCAGCACGGCACCGGTTTCCGGATTGATGATCTCCGGATAGAAATGGTCTTCCCATATATGCGGACCGTCCTTGGTCTCGATGCACTCGCAGGACACGCCGGGGCCCATGACCTCCGACAGTCCGTAAATATCAATCGCATCGATGCCGAGGCGTTCCTCGATCTCGCGCCGCATTTCGTTGGTCCACGGCTCGGCGCCGAAGACTCCGACGCGCAAGCTGCTTTCGTTTGACTTCATGCCCTGCTTGATCATCTCGTCGGCGATCGTCAGCACGTAGGACGGTGTACACAGGATCACCGTCGGCTTGAAGTCCTGGATCAGTTGCACCTGCTTTTCGGTCTGGCCGCCGGACATGGGAATCACCGTGGCGCCGAGACGTTCGCCGCCGTAATGGGCGCCGAGGCCCCCGGTAAACAGGCCGTAGCCGTAGGAATTGAGGATGATGTCATCGGCGGAGCAACCCGCGCCGCGCAGGGAACGCGCCATGAGTTGCGCCCACATCTCGATGTCGTTCTTCGTATAGCCGACCACCGTCGGCTTGCCGGTGGTGCCCGAGGAAGCGTGAATGCGCACCACGTCCTTCATCGGCGTCGCGAACATGCCGAAGGGATAGGTGTCGCGCAGGTCGAGCTTGGTGGTGAAGGGAAACTTCGCCAGGTCGGACAATTGCTTGAGATCGCCCGGATGCACGCCGGCGGCATCGTATTTCTTGCGGTAGTGCGGCACGTTGTCGTAGGCGTGCCTGAGCGACCACTTCATGCGCTGCAGCTGCAGCGCCTGCAATTCGTCGCGGCTGGCCTGCTCGATGGGTTCCAGGCCGGCGGCCGGACTGTTCTGCTTGCTCATGGTTCTTCCCCTATACGGCTTCTCGATGAGCCATCTGTTTGACGAAGGCCAGATTTTCCACGACCTTTGCCTGAATGTGTGAAATCTGCTGCGGACTCAGGTGGCGGAAGCGCCCCATCGCCTTGAGGTAATCCGTGACCGGCAGCGGATCATCGACCGGCCGCGTGAAATGCAGGCCGTCCGCCAGGTTGTATTCCCACAACATGACGAAATTGGTCTCCACCGCCTTGCGTGCGACTTCCATGTTCTGGTCGGTCGGGAAGCGCCAGCCCGTGGTGCAGGGCGAATACACATGCAGGTAGGCAAAGCCGCGCCTGGAGGCCGCGATCGCCTTGTCCAGCTTGTCGTAAAGATCTTCCATATAGGCCGTCGACGCCGTGGCGACGTACTCGCAGCGGTGGTTGACCATGATCAGCGGCAGGTTCTTGGCGTCCTGGGTCTTGCCGTGGGCGGCCTTGCCCACCGGCGTCGTGGAGGTCCAGGCGCCGTAGGGCGTGCAGCTCGAACGCTGCATGCCGGTGTTCATATAGCCCTCGTTGTCGACCACCATGAACAGCATCTGTTCGTTGCGCTCGGCCGCACCCGAGAGCGACTGAAAGCCGACATCCGAGGCGCCGCCGTCGCCAGCGATGGCCAGTGCCGTGACCTCGCGGCCCACCCGCTGGTACTGGCGCTTGACGCCGGCCAGCATGGCCGCGGTATTGGTCAGGAGCGGATGGAAAACGGGGATCTTGGTGCCCGTGGTGCCGTTGAAGCCGACCGAACCCATGCCCGGCACGCAGCCCGGCGGCGTCG
>CAZYTN010000188.1:0-4633 GCA_964650115.1 uncultured Sulfuritalea sp. | reverse complement strand
CGGCAAGACCTTCGCCTACCTGGTGCCGGCGCTGCTCTCGGGCGGCAAGGTCATCGTCTCCACCGGCACCAAGACGCTGCAGGATCAGCTCTTCAACCGCGACCTGCCGACGGTGCGCGCCGCGCTCAAGGTCGGCGCCACGATCGCGCTGCTCAAGGGCCGCGCCAACTACGTCTGTCCCTATCACCTGGAGCACGCGATGAGCGCCGGGCGCCTGGCCTCGCGCGAGGAGGCGGCGCATCTGCGCAAGATCGTCCGTTTCGCAGAACGGACCAAGACCGGCGACAAGGCCGAATGCATCGACGTGCCCGAGGATTCCGGGGCCTGGGCGCTGGCGACCTCGACGCGCGAGAACTGCCTCGGCCAGGAGTGCCCCAACGTCAAGGGCTGCTTCGTCCTCGCGGCGCGTCAGGAAGCGCTGACGGCCGACGTGGTGGTGGTCAATCACCACTTGTTCTTCGCCGACGTGATGCTCAAGGACGAGGGCATGGGCGAACTGCTGCCGGCCTGCAACACCATCATCTTCGACGAGGCGCACCAGCTGCCCGAGGTGGCCGGGCTGTTCTTCGGCGAGAGCCTGTCGACCACGCAGATCATCGAACTGGCGCGCGACACGAAGACCGAGGCCATCGTCGTGGCCAAGGACTACCCGCCGCTGCAGGACGCCGCGCAGGCGCTGGACAAGGCGGCGCGCGACCTGCGCCTGGCGGTGAAGGGCGAAAACCTGCGCCTGCCGGCGGCGCGCGTGGAGGGCGAGGCGGAATTCGTCGCGGCGCTGCAGGGCCTGGCCGATGCGATTGCGGAACTCGGGCGCCATCTCGATACCCAGGCCGAACGCGGCGAGGGCCTCGCCAACTGCCTGCGGCGCACGCAGGAACTGGCGGCCGCCTTGAAGCGCTGGCGCGGCGGCCAGGCCGACCCCGAAGTATCCGGTGGTGATGACGTTGTGAAGTGGGTCGAAGTCTATACGCAGGCCATGTCGCTCAACCTGACGCCGCTCGACATCGCGCCGATCTTCCAGCGCCAGATGGAAGGCCATCCGCGCGCCTGGATCTTCGCCTCGGCGACGCTGGCGGTGGGCAGCAACTTTGCTCACTACTGCGGCGAGCTGGGGCTGGCGGAAGCCGATACGGCGGTGTGGGGCAGCCCCTTCGACTACGAGAAGAACGCGCTGCTCTACGCGCCGAGCGGCATGCCCGACCCCAACAGCGCCTTCTACCAGGAAGCCGTGGCGGAAGCCGCCTGGCCGGCGATCCGCGCCTCGGGCGGGCGGGCCTTCGTGCTGTGCACGTCCTTGCGCGCGATGCGCCGCATCCGCGAGCTGCTGCAGGAGAAGCTGACGGCCGAAGGGCTGGACCTGCCGCTGCTGATGCAGGGCGAAGGCTCGCGCAGCGAACTGCTGGAGCGCTTCCGTTTCCTTGGCAACGCGATCCTGGTCGCCAGCCAGAGCTTCTGGGAAGGCGTCGACGTGCGCGGCGAGGCGCTGTCGCTGGTGGTAATCGACAAGCTGCCGTTTGCGCCACCGGATGATCCGGTGCTCTCGGCGCGCATCGACCGCCTGCGCGCGGCGGGGCGCAATCCCTTCATGGAATACCAGTTGCCGCGCGCCGTGATCAGCATGAAGCAGGGCTCGGGGCGGCTGATCCGCGACGAGGACGATCGCGGCGTGCTGATGATCTGCGACCCGCGCCTGACCGGCAAGCCCTACGGCAAGGCGATCTGGCGCTCGCTGCCGCCGATGCGGCGGACGCGCGAGGTGGCCGACGTGGAAGCATTCTTTGCCGTGTCGGTAGAATCGGCGCATGAATAGTCATTCCAGCATCGAACTGGCGGATCGGCTGAATGCCGGCTGCCACTGCGTCTCGCTCGACAGCCAGGGCTTGGAGGCCGAACTCGAGCGCGTCAGCCCCGGTTTCCACGACGAAGTGATGGCGGGGCGGCCGCATCTGTTCTCGCAGTCGGTGGCCTTCGTCAGCGCCGAGCACGTGCAGCGCATGGCGCGCCTGGTCGCCGCGGTGGAGCGCGTCGTCGCGCTGCCGATGTACCGCGAGCATGTGCTGGCCTGGGCGCCGGCGATTGCCCGGCATGCGACGCCGGCGCCGGGCGTGTTCCTCGGTTACGACTTTCATCTGGGCGATGGCGGGCCGCAACTGATCGAGATCAACACCAATGCCGGCGGCGGCCTGCTCAACGCCCTGCTGGCACGCGCGCAGAAAGCCTGCTGCGACGACGTCGAAGCCCTGCTGCCGGGCGATCTGGCCGGCGACACACCGGAGCACCTGTTCCTCGAAATGTTCCGTGCCGAGTGGCGCGCGTTTGCGGCCGCGGTTGCCACAAGAGTCGGCGCTGGCGATACGGTGAAACGCATCGCCATCGTCGATGAAGCGCCGCAGACGCAATACCTCTATCCCGAGTTCGTATTGTTCCAGCGCCTGTTCGAGCACGCCGGAATCCAGACGTTGATCTGCGATCCGCAGGACCTGGCGTTTCGCGACGGCGCCCTTTGGTACGGTGGGCATGGCGGCGCGCGCATCGACCTGGTCTACAACCGGCTCACCGACTTCGCCCTCGATGCGCCTGCCAATGCCGCCCTGCGCGCCGCGTATCTGGCAGATGCGGCGCTGATCACGCCGCATCCGCAGGCCCACGCGCTGTATGCCGACAAGCGCAACCTGGTGGCTTTGTCCGACGATGCGTTGCTGGCGGCCTGGGGCGTCGATGCCGAAACCCGCGCCACGCTGGCGGCCAAGATTCCGCGTACCGAACTGGTGCTGCCGCAGAACGCCGACGACCTGTGGGCGCGGCGCAAGGCATTGTTCTTCAAGCCGGCGGCGGGCTACGGCTCGAAAGCCGCCTATCGCGGCGACAAGATCACCAAACGCGTCTTCGACGAAGTGCTGGCCGGCTGCTACATTGCCCAGGCGCTGGTGCCGCCATCGCTGCGCACTTTGCGCGTGGGTGAGGCGCCGGTCGAACTCAAGCTCGACCTGCGCAACTATGTCTACAACGGGCATGTCCAGTTGATCGCGGCGCGTTTGTGGCAGGGGCAGACCACCAACTTCCGCACCCCCGGTGGCGGTTTTGCTCCCGTGCTGACGGTGCCGTCCTTGCAGGGGCCAACATGAAAATCTTCGGCCTTGCCGGCTATTCCGGCTCGGGCAAAACCACGCTGCTGGAGGAGTTGATCCCGCGGCTGAATGCGGCGGGGCTGCGCGTCTCGCTGATCAAGCATGCCCATCATCGTTTCGACATCGACCAGCCGGGCAAGGATTCCTACCGCTTGCGCGAGGCCGGCTGCTCCGAGGTGTTGCTGGTGTCCGACCATCGCTGGGTGCTGATGCACGAACTGCGCGGCGAGGCCGAGCCCTCACTGGAAGAGCAGATTGCGCGCTTTTCCGAGTGCGACCTGGTGTTGGTGGAAGGCTTCAAACATACTCCCATCCCCAAGCTGGAAGTTCATCGGCCCTCGGTCGGCAAGCCGCTGATCGCCGGCAGCGGGGTGGAGACCATCGTCGCCGTCGCGACCGACGAGCCGGATGTGGTCCGGCGGCAGACCGGGCTGCCGACCGGGTTGCCAATACTCGACCTCAACGATCGCGATGCCGTCGCCGATTTCATTCTGCGTCACATGGGATTCAAACATGCTTGATTTCGAAGACGCCCTCGCGCGCCTGTTGGCCGGCGCGAAGCCGGTGCGCGAGACCGAGGCGGTGCCGACCCAGGCGGCAGCGGGGCGGGTGCTGGCGCAGGGATTGCGCTCGACGATCGATGTGCCGCCGCTCGACAACACGTCGATGGACGGCTATGCGGTGCGCTGCGCCGACGTCCCTGCGGCGGGTACGCAACTCGTCGTCGCCCAGCGCATTCCCGCCGGCAGCATCGGCCACGTCCTGGCGGCGGGCACGGCGGCGCGGATTTTCACGGGTGCGCCGCTGCCCGCCGGCGCCGATGCCGTCGTGATGCAGGAACTGTGCGCCATCGACGGCGAAACCCTGACGATCAACCACATGCCGCACCCGGGCGAATGGATACGCCGCCGCGGCGAGGACATTGCCGACGGTGGCGAGGTGCTGGCCGCCGGCACGCGGCTGACCGCCGCCCATGTCGGCGTCGCCGCTTCGGTCGGCGCGGCGCAACTGACGGTGTTCCGCCGCCTGCGCGTCGCGCTGTTTTCGACCGGCGACGAACTGGCGATGCCGGGCGAGCCGCTCAAACCCGGCGGCATCTACAACTCGAATCGCTACACGCTGCGCGCCCTGCTCGAAGGCCTGGGCTGCGCGGTCGACGATCTCGGCATCGTGCCCGATTCGCGCGACGCGACGCGCGCGGCCCTGCGCGAGGCGGCGGGCGGCAACGACCTGATCCTGACCAGCGGCGGTGTTTCGGTGGGCGAAGAGGATCACGTCAAGCCGGCGGTCGAGGCCGAGGGTTCGCTGGACCTGTGGAAGATCGCCATCAAGCCGGGCAAGCCGCTGGCCTTCGGCGCAGTTCGTCGAGGAGTCGGCGCCGGTAATATGGCAACTGAGACGGCAACTGAGACGGCGGCGGCCTTCATCGGCCTGCCGGGCAACCCGGTGTCGAGCTTCGTCACCTTCCTTATGCTGGTGCGGCCTTTCATCCTCAAGGCGCAGGG
>CAZYTN010000187.1:0-4639 GCA_964650115.1 uncultured Sulfuritalea sp. | reverse complement strand
CCGACGACATCCTGCAGCTTGTCGTAGGTCTTGAGGCGGTCCCAGTTCCACTTGGTGACGCGCCAGGCCGTCTTCGGGTCCTTTTCCAGGGCCTTCAGGCGGCGTTTCTGGCCGTCCTTGGTCAGGTGGAACCAGAACTTCAGCACCAGCGCGCCTTCATTGACCAGCATGGCCTCGAAGCGGTTGATCTGGTCGATGCGCGCATCCATGTCCGCCTTGCTCATGCTGCCGTCGAGGCGGTCATGGATCGGGCTCGAATACCAGGAGCCGGCGAAGACGCCGATGCGGCCCTTGGGCGGTAGCGCACGCCAGTAACGCCACATGAAAGGCCGGGTCCGCTCCTCGTCGCTTGGCGCGGAAAATGCCAGGGTCGAGATGAAGCGCGGGTCCATCCATTCGTACAGGATGTTGATGGTTTCGCCCTTGCCGGCGCCGTCCTGGCCGCTGACCAGCACGATCACCGGAATCTTGCCGTTCTCCTTGAGGTCGTACTGGGCATCCTGCAGTGCCGCGCGCAGGGCGGGTACTGACTTCTTGTATGTGTCCTTGTCGATTTTGTGACCGATTTCCGCGGATTCGAACATCACCAATCTCCCCAAAGTGCCATCATGGCCGCCACGGCGCCAAGTCCGGCGGTTTCGGTGCGCAACACCCGCGGCCCCAATCCCAGGGGATGGAAGCCGGCGGCATGTGCGGCCAACAGCTCGCCTTCCTCGAAGCCGCCTTCCGGGCCGACCAGCAGGCTGACTGGCGCGGTTGGCACGGCGAGGTCGCGCAGGGACCCGGAGACTCCCGGCGCGCAGACGAAGCGTAATGCATTTTCCCGCGCCGCGATGCCAAGGTATTGCGGCAGATCAAGGATTGGTGCGACGGACGGGACGCGATTGCGCCCGGATTGCTCGCAGGCGGCGATGGCAATGTTGCGCCAGTGTTCGACGCGACGCTCCGCGCGCTCGCCCGCAAGCCTGATCACGCTGCGCTTTGCCGCCACCGGCTGGATGCGGACGACTCCGAGCTCGACGGCCTTCTGCACCACGAAATCCATCTTGTCGCTGGCGGGCAGGGCTTGTACCAGCGTCAGGTGCAGCGGCGGTTCCGGGTCGCTGTCCTCGAACTCGACCAGCGTCGCGCGCACGCTCTTGCCGGCAGGATTGAGCGTGGCGCGCCACTGCCCGCCGCGCCCATCGAACAGGATCGCCGTGTCGCCGGCGCCGACTCTCAGAACCTTCAACGCGTGGTGGGCCACCTCGGCGGCAAGCTCGACGGTGGCGCCGGGGTGCAGCGGGAAGGGGCAGAAAAATCTCGGTATCATGTTAGCGTGAAGTAATTTGTTCGGAGCGACTGGTGATAGTCGAGCGCAGCGAGCCGATCAATAGCCTCCCCGCGAGGGGGCGAGGCGGGGTTTCGCAGCGCATGCGCTGCGCCGCCGCAGCCGGCTGGCTGTGCAAAGCCAGCCGTGGGCCGCGCAGCGGATGGGAGGGGCGGGCCTTCAATTCGCCTTTCTTCGCCTTTCGCATGTTTCATCATCGGCAGGTGGCGCTCGCTATCATGAGCGTTTGGATTATCACTAATTTCGGGAGACGGCGCATGGTCAGCCTTTCGCCACCGGTTTGCGACTTCGGCCGCACAGCCATTGATTTCGACCTGCCGGGCGTCGATGGCCGGCGTTACAGCCTCGCCAGCGCCCGCGGCCCGAAGGGTCTGCTGGTGATGTTCATCTGCAACCATTGCCCCTATGTCAAGGCGGTGATCCATCGCATCGTGCGCGACACGCGCGAGTTGGCCACGCTGGGCATCGGCAGCATTGCCATCATGAGCAACGACCCGACCGATTATCCGGAAGACTCGTGGCAGAACATGGGGCGCATCGCGCGCGAACTGGTGTTTCCCTTTCCCTATGTGCTGGATGAGACGCAGGAGGTGGCCCAAGCCTACGGCGCCGTGTGCACGCCGGACTTCTTCGGCTACAACGCAAAACTCGAGCTCCAGTACCGCGGCCGGCTCGACGAGTCGCGCAAGGAAACGGCGCCCGAGGCTGCGCGCCGCGACCTTTTCGAAGCCATGCGGCAAGTGGCCATTAGCGGAACCGGCCCGGCGCTGCAGACGCCCGGTATCGGCTGTTCGATCAAGTGGACCACGCCATGAGGGTCGTCCTGTTCCTGGCGGCGCTCATGGTCGTGACGGCCGCCCATTCCGCCGACAACGTCTTGCTGATCCAGTTGCGGCCGGGCGGCGGCTTCACGGTCTGGCATACCGAAGGAGAGAGTCAGTTGACCGACGACGAAGTCATGGAACTCGAGGTCACGGCGAAACCCGGTGGCGGCGAAGTAACGCCGACCAGTGCCGGCCCTGCCCGCGCCCATGAATCCAGCGAAGGCGTGACGATCAGTCTGCCTGGGGCGAAGAACGACAGGACCCTGCTGATCGACCGCGATGACTGCAACCACGTCCGGGTCTGGCATTCCGCCGGCGCCACCAGGCTCTCGGAAGATCAGATTGCCGACATTTTCATCAGCGCGTTGCCCGGAGGCGGCAAGCGCCTTACCGTCGGGCAGTATCACGTCAAGGCCTTCATCACCAAGCGGGGCGTGACGGCAACGTTGTGGATCGCCCCGGCAAAGAAATAGTCCGCAGTCCATTCCTTTCAGCCAGGTTTTCTGCCTGTCGGTCGAGCCGCTTTCGGCGTGGGTGTCGCGTTGACGGGCGCTTGCTTGCCGACCTGCGCCTCGATCAGGCGCGAACCCTCGCTGTCCATGAAGTGAACGAAGGCAGTGGCCGCCGGCATCAGGCGCTTGTCGGTGCGATAGACCAGGCGCCAGTGGCGCTTGACCGGCGTATCCCTGATGTTGAGCACGACCAGGCGACCCACCGAGCGTTCCAGGCCGATGGTGTGCTCGGAGATGAAGGACAGGCCGAGGCCGGCCATGACAGCCTGTTTGATGGTCTCGTTGCTGCCCAGTTCCATCGTTGCGCCAGCGGGGACCCGATGTTCCTCGAGGAAGCGCTCCAGTGCGCCGCGTGTGCCCGAACCGGGTTCGCGGATCAGCAGGGTCTCGTTCGCCAGTTGCTGCGGGTCGATGCGTCGCTTGTCGGCGAGCGGGTGTTCGGGTGCGGCGATGAATACGAGGGGATGCTCGGCGAACACCTTGGCCACGGTTTCGAACTCGCCCGGCGGCGTGCCCATGATCGCCAGATCGATCTCGTTTTCCGCCAGCAGACGGACAATGGCGCCGCGATTGTTGACCGTCAGCCGCAGTTCGACACCGGGATGGCGGCGACGGAACTCCGCCAGCAGCGAAGGAGCAAAATATTTTGCCGTACTGACCACGCCGATCTTCAGGCGGCCGGACTCGACGCCCTTGAGTGCAGCCAGCGCTTCGCCGGCTTCACGGAGTTGCTCGGCGACGCTTCGCGCCTGCCGCGCCAGCTCTTCGCCGGCGGCGGTGAGACGCACCTTCTTGCCCGCCTGCTCGGTCAGCGGCAGTCCGGCCTGGTCTTCCAGGGCCTGTACCTGCATCGACACCGCAGGCTGGGTCAGGTGGAGTTCTTCGGCGGCGCGCGAAAAGGAGAGGTGGCGTGCCACCGCCTCGAATATTTTCAGCTGGCGCAGGGTGACGTTCTTCATGTCTGAGAGGGCTCTCCGGGGACCGAATGGGCAGCTTCGCGAGTCGCCCTATCTTATCACCGCCATAAGAAACCATGACTGGCGCTTATGGGTGGTGGAAGGCTATGCTGGCTTCCATGCTTGAAGCCCTTATCTTCGACGTCGACGGCACGCTGGCCGATACCGAGCGCGACGGCCATCGTCCGGCCTTCAACGCGGCCTTCGCCGAGGCCGGCCTGGATTGGCGCTGGGACGTGGCGCTCTACGGCGAACTGCTGGAAGTGACCGGCGGCAAGGAGCGTATCCGTTTTTTCTGCGAGCGACACGCTCCGGAATTCCTGCACCAGGCCGATGCGGAGGCGCGCATCAGGGATTTGCATGCCGCCAAGACGCGGCACTATGTGGCACTGTGCGCACAGGGCATACCCCTGCGCCCAGGCATCGAGCGCCTGTTGCGCGAAGCGAGCGCCGCCGGCCTGCGCCTGGCCATTGCCACTACGACCACGCCGGAAAACATCACAGCCTTGCTGGCCCCGGACCTGCTGGCGCTGTTCGGGAAAGTCGGCGCCGGCGATACGGTGCCGAACAAGAAACCGGCGCCGGACATTTACCAGTGGGTGCTGGCAGAGTTTGCCCTGCCGTCTGCCGCCTGCCTCGCCATCGAAGATTCCGCCAACGGCCTCAAGGCCAGCCGTGCTGCCGGATTGGCCACCGTGATCACGCGCACCGCGTACACCGATGGCCACGATTTCTCCGGCGCCCTGGCCCTGCTGCCCGACCTTGGCGAGGTCACCGTGCCGCTGCTGCGGCATTGGCATGGGACTGCTTATGATGGTGATAAAAAAACGTGACTTTGACTTATGCAGCGGCATGATTAACATGTCGTCGATCCGCTGCACCATTTGCCCGAACGAATAACGCCCAAGGAGGAACACGATGGACCAATCTAACCGCTACGCCGACCTGAGCCTGAAGGAAGAGGACCTGATCAAGGGTGGCAAGCACATCCTGGTCGCCTACAAGATGAAGCCGAAG
>CAZYTN010000186.1:0-4687 GCA_964650115.1 uncultured Sulfuritalea sp. | reverse complement strand
ACGGTCAACTGGACCAGCAGCTTTCGCACGCCGCCGGCCACGCTGGAGTTCTGGCAGCGCCAGTTCGGCCTGGCCGATTACACGGCAGAAGCGCTGCTGCCCTGGTTCGAAATGGTCGAACGACGGCTGTCGATCAGCGCCTGGTATGCAACGCCGAATGCCAACAACGAAATCCTGCGCCTCGGCGCGAGCAAGCTGGGGATTACCACCCAGGTCATGCGGCGCAACGTGAATGGCTGCTGGAACCTCGGCTATTGCGGTACCGGCTGTCCGACCAACGCCAAGCAGTCGATGCTGGTGACGACGCTGCCGGCGGCACTGGATCTCGGCGCGACGATCTATTACGGTTTGCGCGCCGAGCGCCTGGCATTGAGCGGCGACAAGGTCGCGGCCCTCGAATGTGTCGCCATGGATGCGGCGGGGATACATCCGCAGGCGCGACGCGTGCTGTTGCGGGCCAGGCATTTCGTCCTGGCCGGCGGCGCCATCGGCAGCCCCGCGCTGCTGCTCAGGAGCGGCGCTCCCGATCCGTCGGCACACCTCGGTCGGCGCACCTTCCTGCATCCGACGGTGGTCAGTTCTGCGCTGATGGAAACGGCAGTCGACGGACATGCGGGCGCGCCGCAGAGTTTGTATTCCGATCACTTTCTCGACAACGCTCCGATCGACGGGCCGCTGGGCTACAAGCTCGAAGCGCCGCCGCTGCATCCGGTGCTGTTCGCCACGACGCTGCAGGGTTTTGGCCAGGCGCATGCAGACTTGATGCGACAGTTCGGTCGTGCCCAGGTACTGCTCGCCCTGCTGCGCGACGGCTTCAACCCCGCCAGTCGCGGCGGCCGGGTGCGCCTGCGCGACGACGGCACGCCGCTGCTCGACTATCCGCTCGACGATGTCATCTGGGACGGCGCACGCCGGGCGCTGCTGAGCATGGCCGAGATTCAGTTCGCCGCCGGTGCGAAGAAAGTCTATGCGGTGCATGAGGAATGCACTGGCTGGGACAACTGGTCCGCGGCGAAGGATGGCATCGCGCGCCTGCCTCTGAAAGCGCTGTCGCTGCGCGTGGTCAGTGCCCATGTCATGGGCGGTTGCGCGATGGGGTCCGATACCGCCCGGTCCGTGGTCGACCCGCGCGGACGTCATCATCAATTGGGCAATCTCACGGTGGCTGACGGCTCCCTGTTTCCCACCAGCATCGGTGCCAATCCGCAGCAGTCGGTATATGGCATCGTCGCGCGCAATGTCTCGGCGCTGGCGGAGTCGCTGACCGGCAAGCCGGCGGCGTCGTTGGCGTAGGCAGAAAGTCGGCGATGGCGGCACGGCAATTGCGGTGGATCCTGTTCGGCGAATTGCTGGGCTACGTCATTTTGGGCAACTGGCTGGTCTCACGCGCCGG
This sequence comes from uncultured Sulfuritalea sp., assembly GCA_964650115.1. Lineage (GTDB taxonomy): Bacteria > Pseudomonadota > Gammaproteobacteria > Burkholderiales > Rhodocyclaceae > Sulfuritalea. Next base: position 3,294 of record CAZYTN010000186.1, on the reverse strand, counting down.
GTGGACGCCGCAGCAGGGGCTTGCGCTCGCGGCAGGCCTCGTCTTCGCCGGACGCATGGCGTTTGTCCTGGCGACGTTCGCCCTCGCGCATCCGGCAGCTGACCCCGTGCCGCCGGCCATGCGCCTGGGTCCGTTCGGCGCGCTGCGCATGGGGGTCGGCGAGTACGTCGCGTTTTTCCTATTGTTCACCGTGGTCCAGCCATTCGAGCGTTTCTGGCTGGGGCCTGACCGGCTGGCGCGCGGTGCGGCCCGCCCGCCGCTGCTGCTGATCCACGGTTACCAGTGCAATCGCGGCTTGTGGGTCTGGTTGCGGAGGAAACTTGAGGCCGCGGGCTGGACTGTCGCGACGCTGAACCTGGAGCCGGTGTATGCGGATATCGACAGCTATGCGCAAGGCATTGCGCGGCGGATAGCCGAGGTGCTGGCCGCCACCGGCGCACCACAGGTGATCCTGGTTGGCCACAGCATGGGCGGAGTGGCCGCGCGCGCCTATCTGCGACGTTACGGCGCGGACAAGGTGGCGCGCCTGGTCAGTCTTGGCTCGCCGCATCAGGGCACGCACCTGGCGCGTTTCGGCCTCGGCCGCAATGCCCGGCAGATGCGCCTGGGCAGCCCCTGGCTGGCCGGGCTGGCCGCCGGCGATGCGCTACCTCCGGGATCGGTATCGATCTACAGTCGCCACGACAATTACGTCGCGCCGCAGGAAGCCGGCTCGATGCTGGCGGACGCCGCCAGCGTGGCCATCGGCGGCGTCGGCCACCTCGGCATGGCGTTCTCGCCGCTGATACTGGGCCGCTTGCTGGAGGCGCTGGAAGCGCCCTGAGAGCCGACCAGGCGCTTCGGCCGCCGTGTCGCCGGCGCCGACTTTTGTTCCGATGCCTAGAAGTGGATGCCGCGCATGATCTGGCTGAAGGCCACCTGGTCGGCCGAGGGCATCGCCGGCGCGTCAGCCTTGCCCTTGGCCGCCGTGGAGTCGGGGAACATGCGGTAGGTGGTGTTCATGATGATCTGCGCCACGCGCGGCGCCATGGCGTGCAGCACCTGGCCGAAGATACCGAGGCGCGTGGCGATGCGCACCGGACGGTGGATGATGGCGTCGACGACCAGGTCGGCGGCGTCCTCGGGGGTCAGCGTCGGCACCTGGTCGTAGAGCTTGGTCGGGGCGATCATCGGCGTCTTCACCAGGGGCATGTTGATGGTGGTGAACTCGACGCCGCGATCGACGAACTCGGAGGCGGCGCAGCGCGTCCAGGCGTCGAGCGCCGCCTTGGAGGCGACATAGGCCGAGAAGCGCGGGGCGTTGGTCAGGACGCCGATCGAGGAAATGTTGATGACATGGCCGGCATGCTTCTCGGTCATGTGCGGCAGGATGCCCAGCGTCAGGCGCAGCGCGCCGAAGTAGTTCACCTGCATGGTGCGCTCGAAATCGTGGAAGCGGTCGTAGGACGTCTCGATGCCGCGCCGGATGGAGCGCCCGGCGTTGTTCACCAGGATGTCGACGCCACCGTGTTCGGCGTTGAGTTTGGCTATCAGTTCGGCGCACTGCGCATCGTCGCCGACGTCGGTCGAGTAGGCGATCAGCTTGAGTCCCCGGGTCTTGGCTTCGGCCAGGGTTTCGCCGATCTTCTCCATGTCGCGGGCGACGATGATCGTAATGGCGCCGGCTTCGGCGATCTTGAAGGCTGCCGCCTTGCCGATGCCCGACGAACCGCCGGTGACCAGCACCACCTTGCCGCCGACGCGGCCCCTGAGGCTGCGGTCGATGAAGAGGTCGGGATCGAGGCGGCGCTCCCAGTAGTCCCACAGTTTCCAGGCGTAGTCTTCCAGCTTGGGCACGCTGATGCCCGAGCCGGCCAGCGCCTTTTCCGTCTCGCGGTTGTCGAAGCGGGTCGGGTAATTGACGAACTGCAGGATGTCCTCGGGCAGGCCGAGATCCTTCATGACGGCGCGCCGGATGCGGCGCACCGGGGTCAGCGCCATCAGGCTCTTTTTGACGCTGCGCGGGATGAAGCCGAACAGGGCGGCGTTGACGCGCATGGTCATTTCCGGGGCATGACCGGCGCGGGCGAAGATGTTGAGCACGTCGCCGACGCGGCGCGGATGGGGGTCGGTGAGGTGAAAGGCGCGGCGGTCGAGGCCCTTCTTATGGGCGAGGAAATCCATTGCTGCGACGACGTAGTCGACCGGCACGATGTTGATGCGGCCGCCTTCGAGTCCGATCGCGGGCATCCACGGCGGCAGGATCCGGCGCATCTTCTGGATCATCTTGAAGAAGTAGTAGGGCCCGTCGATCTTGTCCATCTCGCCGCTGCGCGAGTCGCCGACCACGACGCCGGGCCGATACACGCGCCAGGGCTGCTTGCATTCGTTGCGGACGATTTTTTCCGACTCGTGCTTGGAACCGAAGTAGGGGTGCTCGAGGTTCTCCGCCTCCTCGAACATGTCCTCGCGGAACACGCCCTCGAACAGGCCGGCGGCAGCGATCGAGCTGACATGGTGGAAGCAGCCGGCCTCCAGGGCATGGGCCAGTGCCACGGTGTTGCTGGTGCCGACGACATTCGCCGCCATCTGCGTTTCGGCGCTGGCACCGAGGTCGTACACCGCGGCGAGGTGGAAGAAATGATCGACCTTGCCCTTGAGCTTCTTGATGTCGGCCTTGCCGACGCCAAGGCAGGGCTGCAGCAGGTCGCCGACGATCGGGATGGCGCGGCCCTTGTCGACGCCCCAGAAGGCATGCAGCGCATCGAGCCGTTCCGGGCTCTTGTCGCGCGTCAGGAAGTAAACCGTGGCCGCCGGTTTCTCCAGCAGTTTCGCGACCAGCCGTTTGCCGATGAATCCGGTTGCCCCGGTAACAAAATAGATCATTGCTGGCTCCTCGTCGTTGTTCGCTAGTGGCCTGTGAAACGCGTTGGCGGAATCATACAGAAGCTGGCGCATCGCCGGGTTCCACGCCGGTTCATTAGTGTGACCTCTCTAATCCGGGTCGCTAGACTGCCTCGCATGGCGGGCGAAGCGCCTGCCGCAGCCTCGATGTCGAGGCACCCGGATTACCTTCAATCAGGAGAGTGTCATGGTCAAGAAGCTCGTGGTAAAGAAACTCCAATCCGTCGGCAAGGACAGCCAGTTGTCCTCCACCATTCGCGAATCGGCGCAGCAGATATGGCTGGCCGGCCTGGGTGCATTCGCCAAGGCGCAGCAGGAAGGCAACAAGGTGTTCGATGCCCTGATTCGCGAAGGCGAAGCGATCCAGCAAAAAACCCGCAAGGTGACCGAAGACAAGGTCACCGAAATGGC
>CAZYTN010000185.1:0-4709 GCA_964650115.1 uncultured Sulfuritalea sp. | reverse complement strand
AGGCGGTGGACAAGTTCGAATACCGCCGCGGCTACAAGTTCTCGACCTACGCCACCTGGTGGATTCGCCAGGCGATCACGCGTTCGATCGCCGACCAGGCGCGCACCATCCGCATCCCGGTGCACATGATCGAGACCATCAACAAGATGAACCGCATCAGCCGCCAGATCCTGCAGGAAACCGGGCTGGAACCCGATCCGGCGACGCTGGCGATCAAGATGGAAATGCCCGAGGAGAAGATCCGCAAGATCCTCAAGATCTCCAAGGAGCCGATCTCGATGGAAACGCCGATCGGCGACGACGACGATTCCCACCTCGGCGATTTCATCGAGGACCAGGCCACGCTGTCGCCGGACGACGCCGCGCTGTTCGCCAGCTTGCGCGACGTGACCAAGGAGGTGCTGGACAGCCTCACGCCCCGCGAAGCCAAGGTGCTGCGCATGCGCTTCGGTATCGAGATGAACACCGATCACACGCTGGAAGAAGTCGGCAAGCAGTTCGATGTCACCCGCGAACGCATCCGCCAGATCGAAGCCAAGGCATTGCGCAAGTTGCGTCACCCGACACGCTCGGAAAAACTTCGCAGCTTCCTCGATTCGGAAACCTGATTGCGCATCACCAACGGCTCAGGCAACGCGAGCCGTTGCTGTTCCACGAAGGGCCTGTAGCTCAATGGTTAGAGCAGAGGACTCATAATCCTTTGGTTGCGAGTTCGAGTCTCGCTGGGCCCACCAGCAATTCGATGGGTGGCGGCGGAAAGCAGGGAACCATCCGGTTCCGTAACTTTCGAAGGCAGGCACCTGGTAGGTTGTTTTGATGAATGGAGGCGGTGGATTCCATGATTTCACCTTCAAGCGGAGCATTTGATATGCAAGAAATAATGCAATACCTGAAAGACAACGGTCAGCGTTTCGACTCGGAAATTGCTGCCGCGACGGGGATCTCGCTGGCAAAAGTGCGCCGCTCGATCACCGACCTGTCGGCACGCGGCGAGATATCCAAGTGCAGCGTAACCCGCTTCAACAACGGCGAAAAAATCGAGGCCGTGCTCTGCCGGGTGGCCGGATACATTCCGCCGAAAAGCCCGGGCCGCAAGCCTGGCGCGTCGAGCTAGGCTTCCGCCGGGAGTCCCTGAACCGGGTGCGGCGCCCATGCGTTTTGGTGGCCATGCTCGCTGATATCCGCCTCCTGCTGGCCGTCCTGGCCGTCACCTTGCTGCCCGGCTGCGCCTTGATGGGCGAAAAGCCGCCGCCGCCGGCGCCCGTCGCCGCCCCCATCCCCATCAAGATCGGCCTGGCACTCGGTGGCGGCGCGGCGCGCGGCTTCGCGCATATCGGCGTGATCAAGGCACTCGAAGCGCAGGGCATCGTGCCGGACATCATCGTCGGCACCAGCGCCGGGGCCGTGGTCGGCGCGCTCTATGCATCAGGGCTTTCCGGTTTCGAATTGCAGAAGGTCGCGCTGGACATCGACGAAGCCCAGGTCAGCGACTGGTCCCTGCCGGATCGCGGCGTATTCAAGGGCGAAGCACTGCAGAACTTCGTCAATCGCGCCGTAGCCAACCGCCCGCTGGAGAAACTGCCGCGCAGCTTTGCCGTGGTCGCCACGGACTTGAAGAGTGGCGAATCCGTCCTTTTTTTTTTTTTTTTCACCGGCATGGCGGTGCGCGCCTCCTCCGCCGTGCCCGGCGTGTTCCAGCCGGTGAATATCAACGGCCGCGACTATGTCGATGGCGGCCTGGTCAGCCCGATACCGGTGCGTGCCGCGCGCAGCCTCGGCGCCAACTTCGTGATTGCGGTGGACATCTCGGTCAATCCGCGCGACGCCCGTACCTCGAGCACATTCGAGGTGCTGCTGCAAACCTTTGCCATCATGGGGCAGTCGATCAGTCGCTATGAAAAGGCGGAAGCTGACATTGTGATTCGTCCGATCACGGCAGAACTGCCCGCCACCGATTTCGCCGGTCGCCATCGCGCCGTGCTCGAGGGCGAAAAGGCCACCGCTGCGGCAATGGCGGAAATCAAGGACCGACTGGCGCGCCTGCGCAGCCAACCCGCCTCGCCCCCGCGCTGAAGTGCGCCGGAGCTTCAGCGACCCGGGTTCGCCGCCAGCGGCGTCATGCGCGCGAGCGCCTTGAGCAGGATGCGATAGCTGTCGCGGTCGAAAGCCGGTGGCGGCACATCCAGCAATTGATGCAGATCCGCTTCGCTGTGCGCCGTACCGAGGTGGCGCCAGTGATCGATCAGGTGCACGTCGTCGCCCTCCCTGATCCATGCCGGGCCGGCGAAGGGCCAGGGTGAAAGTCGGTGGCGGCCCAACGCCGCCATCAGGCGCGCACTGTGGAACGACATCGGCTCCTTGCCGACGCAGGCGCCCCGGCATTGCTGCAACTGGTGCGCAAAACACGGCTTGCCGGCCGTGACCTGCTCCAGCCCGAGCAGCGAATGACAAAGATGGTGCTCCTTCGCCAGCTCGGTCAGGGTACGCCTGGCTTCCCGCGCACTCTTGAACGGCCCGTACAAATGGTCCTGCTGCCGGTGGCCGAGGTCGCTCGCCGACAGCAGCGTCGGCCGCCACTCGCCGGCCTGCAGCTCGATCAACTGCCAGAAGCAGAGTTCCTCGTTGCGGCGCAAGACCCGGTTATGTATCGGCTGCAATTGCTTGATCAGCGCTGCCTCTTTCAGTAGCGCGCCGATCTCGCCGCCGGTTGCGATGCACTCGATGCGCCGCACCTGCTGCGCCAAATTCATTTCCCTGGCCGCCGCATGATCGGCGGCGAAGTGCGCCAGCACGCGCTTCTTCAATTCCTTGCTCTTGCCGACATACAAAGGCAGATCGTTCTCGCCATAGAACAAGTAAACGCCTGCGCCATCCGGAAGATCATCGATCGCCGCCGGGTCGAGCCCGGCTGGCAGACTCGGACGCGCTGTCAGTGCCTTGACGGTTTGCGCCAGCAGTTCCGGCGCCACCTCGGCCTGTACCCGGCTCCAGAACTGATGAATCAACCGGGCATCGCCGAGGGCCCGGTGCCGGCTGCTGACGGTGAGGTCGTGACGCTCTATCAGGCTGTCCAGGTTGTGTCTGGCATGCTGCGGAAACAGCTTGCGCGAAAGCTTCACGGTGCATAACACCGTAGCGCGAAAATCCTGACCGGCGCGCTTGAATTCGTTCTTCAGGAAACCGTAATCGAAGCGCGCATTGTGGGCGATGAAAAGCCGCCCATCGAGACGCTCCCTGACTTCCGCCGCAACCTCGGCGAAAGCCGGCGCGTCGGCCACCATCGCGTTGGAAATGCCCGTCAGGCGCTCGATGAAGCCGGAAATCGGGGTACCCGGATTGACCAGGCAGGACCACTCGCGCACGCCCTTCTCATCGACCTCGACAATGCCGATTTCGGTAATGCGGTCAGCCGTCACCGTGGCTCCCGTGGTTTCGAGATCGACAAAAGCCAGAGCGGGAAAGGACATGAAGTGGAACGAGTGAATTCGGGGAGACGGATCATAGCCTGTGCCGGCCTGCGATAATCATCGACATGAACGCCGCCTTCCCGATCCGCTACGTCGATCCCGTCTTCCGCCCGCCGAGCGAGGCGGAATCGCTGATCCTGCCGGTGACCGACGGCTGTTCATGGAACCAATGCACTTTCTGCGAGATGTACACCGCGCCGCAGAAGAAATTCCGCGCCCGCGATGCGGCGGAAACCCTGGAGACCCTGCGCCGCTGCGGCGAGCGTTTCGGCAACGACATCCGCCGCGTGTTTCTTGCCGACGGCGACGCGCTGGTGCTGCCAACCCGGCGCCTGCTGGAAATCCTCGGGGCGATCCGCGAACACCTGCCGGCGGTGCGCCGCGTCTCCTGCTTTTGCCTGCCGCTCAACCTGCGCAGGAAATCGGTGGACGAACTCAAGGTACTGGCTGCCGCCGGCCTCACCATGGCCTACGTCGGCGCCGAGTCGGGCGATGACGAGGTGCTGGCGAAAGTGAATAAGGGCGAAACCTTCGTTACCACCTGCGAAGCCCTCGACAAGCTGCAGCAGGCCGGCATCAGGCGCTCGGTCATGATCCTCAACGGACTCGGCGGCAAGGCGCTGTCGCCGCAGCACGCAGCGAATTCCGCGCGCCTGGCCAACGCCACGCAACCGGAATACCTGGCCACGCTGGTGGTGAGTTTTCCGCAGGGCGAACAACGCTTCCGCGCCGGATTCCCGGAATGGCAGCCTTGCAGCCAGCGCGAACTGTTCGCGGAAATGGAAGCTTTTGTCGCTGCGCTGGAACTCCGGCGCAGCGTGTTCCGCAGCGACCATGTCTCCAACCGCCTGGTTCTCAAAGGCAGCCTGGGCGCGGAAAAGCCGCGCCTGCTGAGCGAAATTCGCGAAGCAATCGCGACCCCGGAAGCAGCCGGCTTGCGTCCGCCATGGGTGCGCGGACTGTAGGGTACGGAACAGGCGACCCGCCGCAAAGTCGGCGCCGGCGGGACGGCGGCGATGGCAGCGCCACGAATCCCCGGCTGCTATGATCGCGGCAAATGCAACGCAGGTACGGTCCGCGTCCGGTCGGCGAGCGGGCTAGGCGGAGGAGACACACAGGATGACCGCGACGGTCGCAGTGCCGCTTTGGGCATTTGTCATACTGGCCGGCTTTGCCGGCTGGGCGGCGCTGGTGCTGCTGCTGGTACCCGGCATGCGCTGGTTCTTCCGCCGCCGCATCAAG
>CAZYTN010000184.1:0-4727 GCA_964650115.1 uncultured Sulfuritalea sp. | reverse complement strand
TAGAGGACTTCCACCTCCAAGTGAGTGCGCCCTGCCGGGCGCACCATAACAAAAAAGCGCCCCGCAAGGCGCTTTTCTGATTGAAACTTGTGGCGGAGTGGACGGGACTCGAACCCGCGACCCCCGGCGTGACAGGCCGGTATTCTAACCAACTGAACTACCACTCCGCGTTGGAAGGCGCGCATTGTGCCACACGCGACCCGACCGCGCAATGAATTGCGGGAGAAATTTCACGTCGTGGCCCACACGCTGCCGATTACGTCGAAGGCGGCGGCGATGGCAGGCTCGTTGCGGCGGGCGCGCAGGCAGAGGAAGCCGAGTTCCGCCGGCACCTGCACCCGGTCGGCGATCACTATTCCACCGGCATGGGCGGCGCGCAGCGCGATGCTGTCGCGCGCCAGCGAGAGACCCACGCCGGACTTGACCAAATCGAGCATCGAGGGTTCCAGGTCGACCTGGGCGACGATGCGCTGACTGGCGCCGGCCTTGCGAAAAATCCCCTCAAGCAGGCGATGATGCGCCGAATCGGGAGGTGTGCCGATCCAGGGCAGTTGCGCCAGGTCCTTCCAGTCCTTGCCGCGCACCCGCTCCTGCCAGCCAGGCGGCGCGATCACGCGGTAGTCGAAGCCGGTCAGCGTCAGCACCTCGAAGGCCGGATCGACATCGCCCATGCCCGGCTGGCCCAGGGTGTAGGCGACATCGAGGCGATTGGCGGCGACGTCGCGCCGCACCGCGCCCGACATGCCGTGGGCGAGGTCGGTGCTGAGGCCGGGGTGGTATTCCACCAGGCGCTTGAGGAAGGGTCCCAGGCGCAGGAACTCCGGATCGACGATGGTGCCGATGCGCAGCCGGCCGCCGATCTGGCCGCTGATTCCCGCCGCCAGGCTGACCAGTTCGCTCGACGCCTCCAGCGCGCGCTGCGCGGCCGGCAGCAGTTGCTCCCCGGCGCGGGTCAGCCGCATGCCGCGCGGCGTGCGCTCGAACAGCACCAGGCCGAGTTGTTCGTGCAGCTTCTTCAGTTGCAGCGACAGTGCCGGCTGGCTCAGGTGCAGACGCTGCGCGCTGCGCGTGAGATTGCCCTCGCGCGCCAGGGTGACGAAGCTGCGGATCAGGTTGAAGTCCATGACTGGATATTAGCGCCGCAAATATCCAGCGCAAGCATTTCTCATTGGATTTCGCTCCGGGAAAACGCTCTAATGACTGTCCCTCCCCCAATCCCGGACGCGAAACTGCCATGAAACTCCAATTCATCGATGCTGCCGACCGGGTCGGCCACTGGATCAACGGCCAGGCCGATGCCGGCAGCGGAACGCGCCACGGGGACGTGTTCAACCCGGCCCAGGGCCGGGTGGCACGGCAGATTGCGCTGGCTTCCCGCGCCGATGTCGATCGCGCCGTCGCTGCCGCCCGCGCCGCCTTCGCCGACTGGGGCACGGCCGCACCGCAGCGCCGCGCCCGCGTCATGTTCAAGTTTCGCGACCTGGTCGAACAGTACTCGAACGACATCGCCAAGCTGCTCTCCGCCGAGCACGGCAAGACCCTGCCCGACGCGCTGGGCGAAGTGCAGCGCGGCCTCGAAGTCATCGAGTTCGCCTGCGGCATCCCGCAGCTCTTGAAGGGCCAGCATTCGCACGGCATCGGCGGCGGCATCGACCACTGGAGCCAGCGCATGCCGCTCGGGGTCACGGCCGGCATCACGCCCTTCAATTTTCCCTTCATGGTGCCGATGTGGATGGCGCCGATGGCGCTGGCCTGCGGCAACACTTTCGTTCTCAAGCCCTCGGAGCGCGATCCCTCGCCCTCACTGTTTGCCGCCGAACTGCTGCGCGAGGCCGGGCTGCCGGACGGCGCCTTCAACGTGGTGCAGGGCGACAAGGAAGCGGTGGACGCGCTGCTCGAACATCCGGACGTGCAAGCCGTGTCCTTCGTCGGCTCGACGCCGATCGCGAAATACATCCAGGCCCACGGCATAGCCCACGGCAAGCGCGTGCAGGCCCTGGGCGGGGCGAAGAACCACATGGTGGTGATGCCCGACGCCGACCTCGACGGCGCCGCCGACGCACTGATCGGCGCCGCCTACGGCTCGGCCGGCGAACGCTGCATGGCGATCTCGGTCGCCGTTGCGGTCGGCAGCTGTGCCGACGAACTGGTGGCGCGCGTGCTGGGGCGCGCGAAGAAGCTGAAAGTCGGCGCCGGCGACACGGCGAATGTGGACATGGGACCGCTGGTCACCGGCGCGCATCGCGACAAGGTGGCCGGCTACATCGCGGCTGGCGTACAAGAGGGTGCGAAGCTGGTGCTCGACGGCCGTGAAGGTCTCACCGGCGAACTGGCACAGGGCTTCTTCATCAATCCGACGCTGTTCGACAACGTCACTCCCGAAATGAGCATCTACCGCGACGAAATCTTCGGTCCGGTGCTCTGCGTGGTGCGCGTGCCGACCTTCGCCGCGGCGGTGGAGCTGATCAACCGCAACAGCTTCGCCAACGGCGTTGCCTGCTTCACGCGCGACGGCGGTACGGCGCAGGCCTTCGTCAGGAAGATCGAGGTCGGCATGGTCGGCATCAACGTGCCGATCCCGGTACCGATGGCATGGCATTCCTTCGGCGGCTGGAAGGCCAGCCTGTTCGGCGACCACCACATCTACGGCGAGGAGGGCGTGCGCTTCTATACACGCTACAAGGCCATCATGCAGCGCTGGCCGGGCTCGGAGTCGAAGGGCCCCGAGTTCGTCATGCCGGTGAACGAATGACGCAGTCCGGGAATTTCGGCGAGTTCGACTACGTCATTGCCGGCGGCGGCACGGCCGGCTGCGTGCTGGCCAACCGCCTCTCGGCCGATCCCGACGTAACGGTGCTGTTGCTCGAAGCCGGCGGCAAGGATGACTGGATCTGGATACACATCCCGATCGGCTACCTCAAGTGCATCAACAATCCGCGCACCGACTGGTGCTACAAGACCGAAGCCGAGCCCGGGCTCAACGGCCGGGCCATCATCTACGCCCGCGGCAAGGTGCTCGGCGGCTGTTCGTCGATCAACGGCATGCTCTACCTGCGCGGCCAGGTGCGCGATTACGACGAGTGGGCGCAGCTCACCGGTGATGCGCGCTGGAGCTGGGACAGCGTGCTGCCCGTGTTCAGGCAAAGCGAGGACTACTGGGGCGGCGCCGACGCAATGCACGGCAACCAGGGCGAATGGAGGGTGGAAAAGCAGCGCCTGCACTGGGACATCCTCGACCGCTACACCGAGGCGGCCAAGCAGGCCGGCATTCCGTTCAGGCAGGACTACAACCGCGGCGACAATTTCGGCATCGGCCACTTCGAGGTGAACCAGAAGAAGGGCGTGCGCTGGAATGCCTCGAAAGCCATGCTGCGCCCGGTGCTGCACCGGCCCAACCTGAAGGTCGTCACCGGCGCGCTGATCGACAAGCTGATCCTCGAAGGCAAGGAAGCGCGCGGCGTCGAGTTCAGCCTCGGCGGTGTTGCCCATCGCGTCACGGCGCGCATCGAAACCCTGCTCACCGCCGGCGCCATCGGCTCGCCGACCATCCTGCAGCGCTCCGGTATCGGCCCCGCCAAAGTGCTGCAGAACCGCGGCGTACCGCTACTGCATGAACTCGCAGGCGTCGGCGCCAACCTTCAGGACCACTTGCAGCTGCGCATGATCTTCAAGGTGCATGGCATCACCACGCTGAACCAGCGCGCCAACAGCCTCTGGGGCAAGGCGATGATGGGCCTCGAATACGCGCTGTTCCGTTCCGGCCCGCTGTCGATGGCGCCGAGCCAGCTCGGCGGCTTCTTCCACTCCTCGCCCGAGGTGGCCACGCCCGACCTGGAATTCCACGTCCAGCCGCTGTCGCTGGACAAATTCGGCGCGCCGCTGCACTCCTTCCCCGCCTTCACCGCGAGCGTCTGCAACCTGCGCCCGACTTCGCGCGGCGTGGTGCATATCCGCGACCGCGATCCGGCCACGGCGCCGGTCATCGCGCCGAACTACCTGTCGACCGACAACGACCGCCTGGTCGCCGCGCGCGCCCTGCGCCTGACCCGGCGCGTGGTCGAGCAGCCGGCGCTGGCGCCCTACCGGCCGCAGGAACACCAGCCAGGCGCGCAGGTGCAGACAGACGAGGAACTGGCCAAGGCTGCCGGCGACATCGGCACCACCATTTTCCATCCCACCTGCACCTGCGCCATGGGCCGCGCGGACGACCCGCAGGCCGTGGTCGATTCGGAGTTGCGCGTGCGCGGCATCGCGCGCCTGCGCGTGGTCGACGCCTCGATCATGCCGACCATCACCTCGGGCAACACCAATGCACCGACGGTGATGATCGCCGAACGCGGCGCCGAACTGATACGCGCCGCGCGAAAGACCGCGTGATGAGCGCCGCCCGCAGGGCCGCCCCAAGGGCGGCGCAGCCAACGATATGGAGCGAGCGCAGCTCGCGAACCGCAGTCACCCCCTCTCTCAGAGAGGGGGTTGGGGGGAAAGCCGCTTGTTGATCGATTACCACAACGGCATCTACGCCTTCGATGCCGGCTACGTGCGACCGCTCTTGGCGGCCATCCACATGATCGAAAGCGATGGCCGCATTGCCTTCGTCGACACCGCCAACTTCGAGGTCATGCCGCAGGCGCTGGCGGCGTTGGCGGCGCGCGGCCTCGGGCCGGAAGCGGTGGATTACGTGATCCTGACCCACATCCACCTCGACCACGCCGGCGGCGCCGGCG
>CAZYTN010000183.1:0-4742 GCA_964650115.1 uncultured Sulfuritalea sp. | reverse complement strand
TGCAGGCCGTGGCCGCATTCGTGGAACAGGGTGATCACGTCGTCGTGGCTGAAGGTGGCGGACTTGTCACCCACGGGAGACGGGAAGTTGCAGTTGAGGTAGGCCACCGGCGTCTGCACGCCATCCACGATGCGGCGGCGCGTGATCGCCTCGTCCATCCAGGCGCCGCCGCGCTTGGTTTCGCGCGCGTAGAGGTCAAGGTAGAACTGGCCGATCATTTTCCCGCCGCGCTCGATGCGGAAAAAGCGCACGGCCGGATGCCACACCGGCGCGATATCGGGTGCCAGCTTGACCGCGAACAGGGACTCGATGACGCGGAACAATCCCGCCAGTACCTTGGGTTCGGGAAAATACTGCTTCACCTCGTCATCGGAAAAACTGTAGCGCCGCTGCTTGAGCTTTTCCGAGGCCCAGGACAGGTCCCAGCTTTCCAGCGTCGCCATGCCGAGTTCCTGGCGCGCGAATTCGCTCAGTTCGCTGACATCGCGCTCGGCAAACGGGCGTGCCTTTTTTGCCATGTCGCGCTGGAAGGCCGCAACCTGCGCCGGCGTATCGGCCATCTTGGTCGCCAGCGAGACTTCGGCAAAATTGCCGTAGCCGAGCATCTGTGCTTCTTCATGACGCAAGGCCAGCAGGCGCTCGATCAACGGACCATTGTCGCGTTCCGCGGGGCCGAACTCCGAGGCGCGCGTGGCGTAGGCGCGATACATCCTCGCGCGCAGATCGCGGTTGTCGCAGAACTGCAAGACCGGTATGTAGGACGGTGCGTGCAGGGTGAACTTCCATCCCTGCCTGCCGTCCTTCTCCGCGGTCGCCCGCGCGGCAGCTTTTGCGTCGTCGGGCAGGCCGGCCAGATCGGCTTCGTCCGCGATCCACTCGGCGTGGGCATTGGTCGCATCCAGCACGTTCTCGGAGAACTTCGCCCCCAGCGCCGACAACTCTTCCTGGATTGCCTTGAAACGCGGCTTCTTTTCCTCCGGCAATTCGGCGCCGGACAACCTGAAATCGCGCAGTTCGTTTTCGATGACGCGCCTCCGCGCCGGCGACAGTCCGGGAAACTCGGCGCCCTCGGCGAGGCCCTTGTACTTGGCGAACAGCGCCAGATTCTGCCCGAGGTCGGCGTAGAAGCCGGAAACTTCCGGCAGCATGGCGTTGTAGGCCTCGCGCCAGGGCGGCACATCATTGACCGAATGCAGATGGCCGACGATGCCCCAGGCCCGCGACATTCGTTCGCCCGCATCGAGCATGGGCTGCACGAAGGCATCCCAGCCCGCCGCCGTTTCCGCTGCGGTCAGGCGCTCGATCAAGGCGCGATTTTCATCGAGCAATTGACGAATGGCGGGCGTGACGTGTTCGGGCTGAACCGCGTCAAAGCGGGGCAGGCCGCTGAAATCGAGCAGTGGATTCATTTGTTCCATGGTTGGGGCGAAGGACGATGGTTCAATCCCTCGTCGCTGATTACTTACTCGACGAGGTCTTTGTAGGCGTGAAAACTGGCATGTCCGAGCCAGGGCAGGACGAGGATCAGTCCCAACAGTGCGGTGGCGAAACCGAGGGCGGTCAGCAGCATGATGATGAACGCCCACAAAGCCAGCGGCAGGGGGTTCGCGGCAACCGCATTGACGCTGGTGACCAGCGCACTAAGCAGGTCACAGCGGCGATCCACGAGCATCGGCATCGAGACCACGCTGAGGGCGAATACCAACGCCGCAAGCACGGCCCCCGCGGACAGGTAAACAAAGAACATCAGGTAGTGCTTAGGATTGAGCACGACTTCGATCATCATTTCCATAGGCACCATTGCACTGCCCTTGTAGAACAGGGCCACGATCACCACGGAAATCAGTTGCCACGCCGTGCCCGCCAATATCGACATGAAGCCGAAGCTGATGAGCCCCGAAGGATTGCGCTGCCATGCTTTCATGGAGTCGTAGACCGTTGCCGGCTCATTGGCCAGATAGCGGCGCGAAAGTTCGTAGAGACCTGCCCCAAGCATCGGTGCGACCAGCAGGAACCCGGTGATCGCAGCGGCGAACAGGTAGGGCAGGTTCGCCGTAAGGCCGAGGATGACTGCACCGCCCACGGCGATGGCGATGCCATAGAACAGGCTGGCCGAAGGCTGCCGCCGGAGGTCGGCCCAACCCAGCCGAAGCCACTTCAGCGGCGCGTCAAAACCGATCCGGCGCACATGGGGAAGAGTCATGTTCCCGGCGAAGCCGGGGCCGGCATCCCCTGCGGACGGCGCCGGCACGACGGTGGGGCTATCGTTCATGGGACCAGACCCTGCGGCGGCATCAGATCGCGTGCGGGCCTGCGAGGCGGGTCAGCGCCTCGAGATAGTTGGCGGCCGTCTTGTCGATGATTTCCCGTGGCAGCTTCGGCCCCGGCGCCGTCTTGGCCCAGTCCAGGGTTTCCAGGTAGTCGCGAACGAACTGCTTGTCGAAGCTGGGCGGGCTGCTGCCGACCTTGTAGCGATCCGCCGGCCAGAAGCGTGAGGAATCCGGCGTCAACACTTCATCGATCAGATACAGGCGGCCTTCCTCGTCCTGACCGAACTCGAACTTGGTGTCGGCAATGATGATGCCTCGCACGCGAGCAAAAGCCGCGGCCTCGCGGTACAGCCTGAGCGTGATCTCCCTGACCGACTTCGCCAGATCGGCGCCAAGCAGTTTCTCGACCGCGGCGTAATCGATGTTTTCGTCATGGTCGCCCATCTCGGCCTTGGTTGCCGGGGTAAATATCGCTTCCGGCAACTGCTGGGCCATTTGCAGGCCGGGCGGCAACACAATGCCGCATACGGCGCCCGTGGACTGGTAGTCCTTCCAACCCGATCCGATCAGATAGCCGCGCGCCACTGCCTCTATCGGTAATGGCTTGAGTCGCTTCACCACCAGCGCCCGGCCGCGTACCTGGGCTTTTTCCTCCTCATCCGCCACTACCGTCTCGGGATCGATGCCGGTCAGTTGATTGGGCACCACATGGGCCAGTTTGCCGAACCAGAAATTGGCGACTGCCGTGAGCACCGCGCCCTTGCCCGGTATCGGGTCGGGCAGGATCACGTCGAAGGCCGACAACCGGTCCGTGGTAACGATCAGCAGTTTGTCTTCGCCCACGGCATAAATATCGCGCACCTTGCCGCGGCCAAGCAGCGGCAGGCTCTTGATGGTGGATTCGAAGACGAGTGGCGTGGAAATGGGCATGGTCTGTTGTGAACGGTGGAATTATTCGCGAACGTAGGCTTTGCCGGGATCTTTCTCGGCGTCTTCGCGGTAGGGGTAGCGCACGTGGCCATAGCGGATCACCAGTACCGCAACCGTCAGCAGGAAGATCGCCGCGGCGACTGCCAGCATGCGCCATTCGCTCATCTCCTTGAGGTCGAGGATCAGGTAGCGTGCCAGCGCCACCATGCCTATATACAGCGGGAAGCGCACCGGCAGTTGCCCCGACTTGAAATACTGGCCGATCATGGCCAGCACCTCGAGGAAGAGGAACATCAGCAGCAGGTCGGCCAGCGCCACTCGCTTCGACTCGACCATTACCATCGCCTCCTGGTACATGGCGATGGTGGTGGCAAAAGCGATCACCAGCAGGCCGGCATACTCGACCAGGTCGAGGCCGCTGCTGAAGAATTTGCGCACGCGATCGAAAGTGTGGGACCGGATATCCATGGGGGACCAAACAAAAAGGCCGTCGGTTGATCCGACGGCCCGAAACTTTACTCCAAAACCGTTGCTACTTCACGATTGCGTTGAGCTCACCCTTCTTGTAGCGCTCGGCCATCTTTTCCAGTGACATCGGCTTGATCTTGCCGGCCTGCCCTGCACAGCCGAAGGCCTCGTAACGCGCCTTGCAGATTTCCTTCATCGCCTTGCGCGCTGCCGCGAAGTATTTGCGCGGATCGAAGTCCTTGGTGTTTTCGGCCAGGTACTTGCGAATCGCGCCCGTTGACGCCATGCGCAGGTCGGTGTCGATATTGATCTTGCGCACGCCGTGCTTGATGCCCTCGACGATTTCCTCGACCGGCACGCCATAGGTTTCGCCCATGGTGCCGCCGTACTGGTTGATGGTCTTGAGCCAGTCCTGCGGTACCGACGACGAACCATGCATCACCAGATGGGTATTCGGGATACGGGCGTGGATTTCCTTGATGCGGTCGATGCGCAGCACCGCGCCGGTGGGCGGCCGGGTGAACTTGTAGGCGCCGTGCGAGGTGCCGATGGCAATGGCCAAGGCATCGACGCCGGTGGCCTTGACGAACTCCACCGCTTCATTGACATCGGTCAGCAACTGGTCGTGCGACAGCGCGCCCTCGGCACCGTGGCCATCTTCCTTCTCGCCCATGCCGGTTTCCAGCGAACCCAGGCAGCCCAGTTCGCCTTCCACCGAGACGCCAATGGCGTGGGCGATGTCTACCACGTGCTTGCTGACGCGGGCGTTGTACTCGAAGCTGGCCGGAGTCTTGGCATCCTCCTGCAGCGAGCCGTCCATCATCACGCTGGAAAAGCCCGAGCGCATGGACTGGATGCAGATCGACGGGCTGGCGCCGTGATCCTGGTGCATCACGATCGGTATATCGGGATGGGTTTCGATCGCGGCCTCGATCAGGTGGCGCAGGTAGGGCTCGCCGGCATATTTGCGGGCGCCGGCCGAGCCTTGCATGATGACCGGGCTGTTGGTCTCCTGGGCGGCTTCCATGATGGCCTGGATCTGCTCCAGGTTGTTAACGTTGAAGGCCGGCAGGC
>CAZYTN010000182.1:0-4787 GCA_964650115.1 uncultured Sulfuritalea sp. | reverse complement strand
CGCGCTGGCGGCGGCCGACCTGGCGCGCTACCGCGACCTGAAAGCGCGGAACTACATCAGCGCTTCTGCGCTCGATGCGCGCGAGACCACCTACAAGGCCGCCGCAGCGCAGGCCGGCCTGGCGAAAAACCAGGCTGCATATACCATGTTGGTGGCGGACCGCAACGGCGTCATCGGCCAAGTGCTGGCCGAGCCCGGCCAGGTCGTCAGCGTCGGCCAGGCTGTGTTTCGGCTGGCGCCCGACGGCGAACGTGAAATCGCGATCGCTCTGCCGGAAGGCGAGGTTGCCGCGTTCAAGCCCGGCCAGGTTGCCGAGGTTACGTTCTGGGCCGCTTCGAACCCGGCCGCCAAGACGCTGGTGGGCCGCCTGCGGGAGATTTCGCCGGTGGCCGATCCGGTGACCCGTACTTTCGCCGCGCGCGTCAGTCTCAAGGGCGCCGACCCGCTGCTGCCCCTGGGCATGACGGCAACCGTGCGCTTCCCGAACGGTGCTGCCGGCGCGACGAGACTGATGGTGCCGCTGACGGCGATTTTCCAGCAAGGCAACCAGCCGGCGGTGTGGAAAGTTATGCAAAGCGGTACCCCCGGGGGCGGCGCTGACAACACGGTAAAACTGCAGGCGGTCAGCGTGTCGGCCTATACCGACAGCGGCGCGGTAGTGACCGGTGGACTCGCAGGAGGCGAACAGATCGTTGCCGCCGGCGTGAATCTGCTGACCGCAGGCGAGAAGGTTCGCGTGTCGCCGCAGGCGAACGGCAAGTGAAGCAAATCAATCTTTCCGAGTGGGCGCTGCGGCATCCGCAGATGGTGCTCTACCTGATCATCGTTTTCATGATCGGAGGCGCCATTTCCTACTTTCAGCTTGGCCGCGCCGAAGACCCCGACTTCACCTTCAAGGCCATGGTGGTGCGAACGCTGTGGCCGGGGGCCAGCGCGCAACAGGTCGAGCAGCAGCTTACCGAACGCATCGAGAAGAAGCTGGCCGAGACGCCCTGGGTCGATGTGTTGCGCACGGCTTCCCGGCCCGGCGAATCGCTGACCATAGTCCTGCTCAAGGACTACACGCCGAAGACGGAGGTGGCGGAAGCCTGGCGCCAGGTGCGCAAGAAGCTCGACGACATTCATCACACGCTGCCTCCGGGCGTCCAGGGCCCCTTCCCCAACGACGAGTTCGGCGATATCCAGATCAAGATCTTTGCCCTCACCGCGAGGGACGACAAGGCCGGTTACGGCATGGGCGATCTGCGCCGGGAGGCCGACCGCCTGGCACGCGAACTGCGCCGCGTCGAGGATGTGAAGAAGATCGAACTGATCGGCGTGCAGGACGAAAGGATCTACATCGACGTCAGTCCGGCCCGCCTGGCGGCCATGGGCCTGGTTCCGTCCCAGGTGTTCGATGCGCTGCAGCGGCAGAACGCCGTGGCGCCGGCCGGGCACGTCGAAACCGAGACCGATCGCGTGCGCCTGCGTGTTTCCGGTCCCTTCGACAGCGTCGACGCGCTGCGCGAAGCCACGCTGGCGTTCGGCGGACGCACTTTCCGCCTGGGTGACATCGCGCGCGTCACGCGTGGTCTGGTCGACCCGCCGCAACCGCGCATGCGCGTGGCCGGGCGCGACGCGATCGGCCTCGGTGTCGTCATGGCCAAAGGCGGCAACGTCATCGACCTCGGCGAAAACCTGAGCCAGGCGATGGCCCGGTTGCAGCAGGATCTGCCCCTGGGCATGGATGTCCACGTGGTCTCCGATCAGCCGCAGATCGTCAAGACCTCGCTGAATCTGTTCGTGCGCACCCTGGGCGAGGCCGTGCTCATCGTGCTCGCCGTGTCATTCCTCAGCCTGGGCTGGCGCACCGGCACCGTGGTGGCCTTGTCGATCCCGCTGGTGCTGGCGATGACCTTCTTCGCCATGAAGGTTTTGGGCATCGACCTGCAGCGGATTTCCCTGGGTGCGCTGGTGATTTCGCTGGGCCTGCTGGTCGATGACGCGATCATTACCGCGGAGATGATGGTGGTGAAAATGGAGCAGGGCTGGGACCGCTTCAAGGCCGCCACCTTCGCCTACACCTCGACCGCTTTCCCCATGCTGACCGGCACGCTGATCACGGCGGCGGGCTTCACCCCGGTCGGTTTCGCCAAGTCCAGTGCCGGCGAGTACACCATATCCATCTTCCAGGTGGTGACCATCGCGCTGCTGGTGTCGTGGATAGTCGCAGTGGTTTTTACGCCCTGGCTCGGTTACAAGCTGCTCGATCCGGCCAGGCTGCGCGCGATCGCCGAGAAGCATGGCGGGGATATCTACGATTCGCCCTTCTACCGGCGCTTCCGCGCGCTGGTGGTATGGTGCCTGCGCCACCGCTGGCTGGTGATCCTTGCCACCGTGGGCATCTTCGCGCTGTCGCTGGTGGTCTTCACCAAGGGCGTGCAGAAACAGTTTTTCCCCGCTGCGAGCCGGCCCGAAATCATGGTCGATATCTGGCTGCCGCAAGGCGCTTCGCTGAAGGCCACCGAGCGCGAAGTCAAGCGCGTCGAGGCGCTGCTGGAAAAGGATGAAAACATCGCCTCGTGGTCGTCCTACATCGGCAATGGCGCGCCGCGCTTTTTCCTCTCGCTCGACCAGCAGCTGTTTGCCGACAACTTCGGGCAGATGGTGATCGTCACCAAGGGGCTCAAGGAGCGCGAAGCCGTCAAAAATCGGCTGGAGACGGCGTTCGACGCCGCCGATGGTTCATGGTCGCATCTGCGCCTGCGCGTGGTGCGCCTTGAGAACGGGCCGCCGGTCGGCTATCCGGTGCAGTTCCGCGTGCTGGGCGAGGATCTCGTCGCCCTGCGCGACAACGCGGAAAGCATCTCGATCCTGATGCGCGCCCACCCCAGCCTGCGCAACGTGAATTTCGACTGGAACGATCGCGTCAAGTCGGTCAGGGTCGAGATCGACCAGGCCCGTGCCCGCGCGCTGGGTGTTTCCAGCCAGGACGTGGCGCTGACCCTGCAGGGCTGGCTGGTGGGCGCCACCGTGACCCAGTTCCGCGAGAACGACCAACTGATCGACGTCGTCTGGCGCGGCGGGGCGGAGCGCGGTGTCAATGCCGCGGACTCGAGTATGGGAAACCCGGCCGATCCGCGCTCGCTGCAGCGCCTGCCCGATCTCGACATCGTTTCCGCCAGCGGCCGCCATATTCCGCTGGCCCAGGTGGCGCGCCTGGTGCCGGTGCTCGAAGAAGGCCTGATCTGGCGTCGCGACCGCCTGCCGGCCATCACCGTGCGCGCCGACATCGTCGGCAGCATGCAGCCGCAGGCGGCTTCGGCGCAGATCGACCAGCAGCTCGGCGACTTGCGGGCAAAGCTGCCACCGGGTTTTCGCGTCGAAGTCGGCGGCTCGACGGAAGAATCGGCCAAGGGCGAAAACTCGATCAAGGCCGTGGTGCCGCTGATGATCCTCGGCGTCATCACCCTGCTGATGATCCAGTTGCAGAACATCAGCCGCACGATCATGGTGCTGCTGACGGCGCCGCTGGGCCTGATCGGGGTGACGCTGGCACTGCTGGTATTCCAGGTGCCCTACGGCTTCGTCGCCAACCTCGGCGTGATCGCGCTGATGGGCATGATCCTGCGCAACTCGGTGATCCTGGTCGACCAGATCGAGCAGGACGAGGCCGAGGGCAAGAGCGCCTGGGAGGCGATCGTGGGCTCGACCGTGCGTCGTTTCCGCCCCATCACCCTGACCGCGGCGGCGTCGGTCCTGGCCATGATTCCGCTGACCCGGCAGGTGTTCTGGGGTCCGATGGCCGTGGCCATCATGGGCGGCCTGATTGTCGCCACGGTACTGACCTGCCTTTTCCTGCCGGCCCTTTACGCCGCGTGGTTCAGGGTAAGGGAACCGGGCGCCGACCCAGGCGTTGAAGCGTAGAATCCTGCCTCTTCCGGCGTTGCCTAAATATTAGGGCATGCTAATATAGATTTCCTGGAGATATGATGAATTTCGAACAAGCCCGGTTCAATATGGTCGAGCAGCAATTGCGCCCTGGCAAGGTGCTGAATCCCGACGTACTGGACATGTTGTTCATGGTCAAGCGTGAAGAATTCGTTCCGCCCGCCCATCGTCGGCTGGCCTTCGCCGACACGCAGATTCCGCTGGGCGGAGATGCCGGCGCCTGCATGTTTGCACCCATTGTCGAAGCCCTCGCCCTGCAGGCGCTGGCGATGAACAAACATGAAAACGTGCTGGAAGTCGGCACCGGTTCCGGTTACATGGCCGCGCTCCTGGGGGTTCATGCCGATCATGTGTGGTCGGTCGAGATCGACCCGCAACAGGCCGCCACGGCGCGCGAGAATCTGCGTCGCGCCGGTGTCACCAACGTCTCGGTGGAGGACGGCAACGGCCTCTCGGGCTTGCCGGCCCGCGCCCCCTTTGATGCCATCATGGTATCGGGCGCCGTGGCTGAAGTGCCCCGGGTCATGCTCGAGCAGCTCAAGCCGGGGGGGCGGCTGTTCGCCATCGAAGGTGCTGCTCCGGCCATGGAGGCCGTGCTCTATACCCGGGCCGACCAGGGCTTCAAGCGCCGGGCCGTGTTCGAAACCGTGGTCGCGCCATTGTGCGACGCCGAGCCAGCGCCAGCGTTTGTTTTCTGAGAGGATGCGCCAGCTTTCCCCCTCCCAGCTCAAGGACTGGCTCGCCGATGCGGAGCGGACCAGGCCGCTGCTGCTCGATGTGCGCGAGCCGTGGGAGTTCGAGGCCTGCCGCATCGCCGGTTCGCTGTCCATGCCCATGCGCGGCATTCCCGCCCGTTA
>CAZYTN010000181.1:0-4792 GCA_964650115.1 uncultured Sulfuritalea sp. | reverse complement strand
AATGTCCTGTTTGAAGAGGACGGCGCTTTCCGTGCCGGCAGCGTGCTGGCCGACAACGCAACGTCGCTGCAGATCGAGCTGGCCTCGGGCAAACGCTCCAAGGTCAAGGCGACCAATGTCCTGCTGCGTTTCGCCGCGCCGGCACCCGGCGAACTGCTGGAACGCGCGGAAGCGGAAGCGGAAGGCATCGACGCGGGCTTCCTCTGGGAGGTCTGCGGCGAGCAGGAGTTCGGCTTCGAGGAACTGGCCGCCGAATACCACGGCGCAAATCCCGATCCGGTGCAGGCGGCGGCGGTGCTGCTGCGCCTGCATGCGGCGCCGATCCATTTCCATCGCAAGGGTCGCGGCCGCTTCCGCAAGGCGCCGCCCGAAATCCTGCAGGCGGCCCTGGCCGGACTGGAAAAAAAGCGCCAGCAGGCCGCGGCCATCGAGCGCATGGTCGAGGAACTCAAGCACGGCCAGTTACCCGCCGAGTTCGCGCCGGTCCTGGCGCAGCTGATCTACAAACCCGACCGCAACCGCAGCGAAACCAAGGCGCTCGAAGCCGCCTGCGCCGAGACCGGCAAGTCGGCGGCGCGCCTGCTCTTCGATTGCGGCGCGCTGCCCTCGACCCACGACTATCACTTGGGCCGTTTCCTGTTCGAGTACTTTCCGGAGAGCAAGGGCGGCACCGGCTTCCCCTACTCCCCGGCACCCAGCGAACCCGTCGATTTGCCGCTGGCGGCGGTCGCCGCCTTCAGTGTCGACGACGCCCACACCACCGAGATAGACGATGCCTTCTCCGTCACGCCCAAAGCCGACGGCGGCTGGCACATCGGCATCCACATCGCCGCGCCGGGCCTGGGCTTTGCGCCTGATTCGGACCTCGGCCGCATCGCCCGTGAGCGGCTGTCCACGGTGTATATGCCAGGGCGCAAGATCACCATGCTGCCGGAAGACATCGTCGAACATTTCACCCTGGCCGCCGGGCATACCGTCGCCGCGATTTCGCTGTATCTCGATGTCGCCAGTGATTACCGCCTGCTCGGCCACGAGACGCGCATGGAGCGTGTGCCCATCGTCGCCAATCTGCGCCACCACGACATCGAGCCGGTGTTCAACGCCGCCACGCTGGCCGCCGGCCTGGCTGATTTTCCCTGGCGCGACGAGCTGAAGCTGCTCTGGGAGTTCGCCCAGGTGCTCGAAGCCGGACGCGGCAAGCCCTCCGACAACAGCGCTCGCAAGGACTACAACTTCGTCGTCGATTGGAACGCCGACAGCGGTATTGCCGCGGAACCGGGCAAGGGCGTGGTCGCCATCGAACAGCGCGAACGCGGCAGTCCGCTCGACACACTGGTGGCGGAACTCATGATCATGGCCAATGCAACCTGGGGCGCGATGCTGCGCGATGCCGGGATTCCCGCGCTGTATCGCGTGCAGACGGCGGGCAAGGTGCGCATGAGCACGGTCGCCGCAGCGCACGAAGGCCTCGGCGTCGAGTGCTATGCCTGGTCGTCTTCGCCCTTGCGGCGCTATTGCGACCTGCTCAACCAGTGGCAGCTGATCGCGCTGCTGCGGGGCGAGCCGCCACCCTTCCCGCCAAAGTCCGCCGAGTTGCTGGCCGCCATGCGCGACTTCGAACTGACCTACGCCGCCTATGCCGAATTCCAGCGCGGCATGGAACGCTACTGGTGCCTGCGCTGGCTGCTGCAGCAGGGCGAGCCGGCCGTCCTGGCCCAGGTGTTGCGCGAGTCCCTGGCGCGGCTCGACGCGATCCCGCTGGTGGCGCGCGTGCCCTCGCTGCCGGAACTACCACGGAGCACGCACGTGCGCCTTGGCATCGAAGGCATCGATCTGCTGGAGGCCGAGCTGCGCTTGCGCTATCTCGAACCGGCGCCTGAATTGGCGTCCAATAGCAGTCCTGATGCGGCCTTCGCCGACGACGAGGGCGACGACGTCGCGGGGTAAAATCGGCGGGCTTATGTCCAGCCTGTCGCGCCTCTCCTGGCCTTCACTGCCGCCCTTGCCGACGCCCCGAAGAAAGTCCCCTTGGGGGATGCCGGCCTTCCTCGCCGCCATGGATGCGCCGCGACGCAACCTGACGCTTGCGCTTGGCGCCTCGCTGCTGCTCCATGGCGTGCTGCTTGCCGTTCGTTTCACGCCGCCGGACTTTCTGGAAAAGGCGCGCGAACGGGCGCTCGACGTAATCCTGGTCAACAGCAAGAGCAAGGCCCGTCCCGACAAGGCGCAGGCCAAGGCCCAGACCAATCTCGATGGCGGCGGCAACACCGACGAAAACCGTCGCGCCAAGACGCCATTGCCGCCTTCGCAACGCACCAAAGAAGGCGACCAACTGATCGAGGCGCAACGTCGCGTCGCCGAACTCGAGGCGCAGACGCAGCAGCAGATGACGCGGCTGAAGAGCGAAAGGGCGGTCAGCACCGACAGGTCGAAAGTCAACCCGGTGCCATCTCCCGAACCGAATCTTTCCGGTGCCGACCTCGCCAGCAGCGCGCTGGCCATCGCCCGCGTCGAAGGCCAGATCGCACGGCAACTGGAGGAGTACAACCAGCGGCCACGCAAGAAATTCATCGGCGCCCGGGTCGAGGAATACCGTTTCGCGCAGTACGTTGAAGACTGGCGGCAGAAAATCGAGCGCATCGGCAACCTGAATTATCCGGCGGCGGCCAGGGGTCGCCTGTATGGCAGCCTGGTGCTGACCGTGATCATCAAGGCCAATGGCGATCTCGACCGCGTCGAAGTCAGCCGCTCCTCGGGTCAGAGCCTGCTCGACGATGCCGCGCGCCGCATCGTGCAGATGTCGGCACCCTTCGCCGCCTTCCCCGAGTCCATTCGGCGCGATACCGACGTGCTCGAGATAACCCGTACCTGGACCTTCACCAACGCGGATCGCCTGCGTTCGGACTGACCATGAATGCGACGAGAAGCCATGACTGACCGCTACGCCGTGTTTGGCAACCCGATCGGGCACAGCAAGTCGCCGCGCATCCATGCGCTGTTCGCCGCGCAGACCGGGCAGGACATCAGCTACCAGGCGATTCTGGCCGGAAAGGATGGCTTTGCCGCGGCCGTCGGCGCCTTCATCGCCGCCGGCGAGGGCCCGGCCAGGGGCGCCAACATCACCGTGCCGTTCAAGGAAGAAGCCTTCCGCCTTGCCACACGGCGCACGGCGCGTGCCGACGCCGCCGGTGCGGTGAATACGCTGAGTTTCGACGCCGGTGCCATCATCGGCGACAACACCGACGGCGCGGGACTGGTGCGCGACCTGAAGAACAATCTCGGCTGCGACCCTGCCGGGCGTCGCATCCTGCTGCTGGGGGCGGGCGGCGCGGCGCGCGGCGTGATCCTGCCGCTGCTGCTGGAAAACCCCGCCGAACTGCTGATCGCCAACCGCAGCGAAGAAACCGCCGCGCGCCTCGCTCTCGAATTCGCCCGCCTGCCCGGTTGCGCAGTCCAGGTCAAACCCGATGGCACAGGCTTTGCCGGCCTCGCCGGACGACAATTCGACCTGGTCATCAACGCCACCTCAGCGGGACTCAGCAACGCCGTACTGCCACTGCCGACTTACGTGTTTGCGCCGCATTGCGTCGCCTATGAAATGTTCTATGGTCGCGAAACTGCCTTCATGGCGCAGGCTCGCGCAGCCGGCGCCCGGGTTGCAGACGGCCTCGGCATGCTGGTCGAACAGGCCGCCGAAGCCTTCTTCGTCTGGCGCGGCGTGCGCCCGCACACCGCGCCGGTGCTCGCAGCCCTCACGAGCGTCTCATGATCCTTGAGCGTAGCGAACCAATCATCCGGAGTGGCTTTGCCCGCGTCGCTTGCGGGCTTAGCCCACTCCGCAGGGGCATCATCAGTCGCCCCCGCCTGGGCGGGGGGCGGGGGGGTGAGAAGGGGAATTCGCGAAGCACGCTTCGCGCCCTTCGAACGGTTCCGGCATGCAGGCCGGAACGCGCCCTGCAAGGGGGGGCGTTCAATTTGTCATTGCGTTGCTCGGAAGCAACGCCATGAGGCCTGCACCGCGCTGGCTCAAACTGGCACTGGCTGGCGTCTTCGGCCTGCTCCTGCTCTGGCAGGGCTGGTATCTGGGCTGGGTTTTGTGGTGGAAATGGGTGAATCCCGGAACGACCAGCTTCCAGAGCCAGCGCCTGGACGAAGCGCGGCAAAAAAACCCGAAGGCGGAGCTGAAACGCCAGTGGGTGCCTTACGAAAAAATCTCGGTGCATCTGAAGCGGGCGGTCATCGCCGCCGAAGACGACAAGTTCGTCGATCACGAAGGATTCGACTGGGAGGGCATCCAGAAGGCCATCGAGAAGAACCAGAAAAAGGGCAAGGTGGTGGCCGGCGGCTCGACGATTTCCCAGCAACTGGCCAAGAACCTGCTGCTGTCGCCGACCAAGACATTTCTGCGCAAGGGCGAAGAAGCCATCATCACGGTCTGGATCGAACTGCTGTGGGACAAGCGGCGCATCCTCGAGGTCTATCTCAACGTCGTCGAATGGGGCGACGGCGTATTCGGTGCCGAGGCGGCCGCGCGCCGCTACTTCAGCGTATCTGCGGCGCAACTCGGTGCGGACCAGGCGGCGCGGCTCGCCGTCATGCTGCCCGCGCCGCGCCGTTACGAACGCAATCCCTGGTCGGCCTACATGAACGGACGCACGCAACTTATCATCGGCCGCATGCCGCACGCCGAAGTGCCCCGCTAGGGCCGCCACTGCAGGAAATCCGGCAAGCGGACGGCATTCCGCGGCTACAATGACGGACCTCTTCGAGAACCGCCATGAGCCCGCAGGTC
>CAZYTN010000180.1:0-4808 GCA_964650115.1 uncultured Sulfuritalea sp. | reverse complement strand
GCGCAACTTCGGGAAATCCCAAGGATCCGATCGAGGGCTTCAATCGAGCCATGTTTGCCTTCAACGAGGGGCTCGATTCAGTCGTCATCAAGCCGGTTGCTACCGGCTATGAGGCGGTGCTGCCATCGCCCGTAAGAACGGGCGTCACCAATTTCTTCGGCAATATCGCCGATCTCCTCATCGGCGTGAATAACCTGCTGCAGGGCAAGGCGCCGGAGGCACTCAGCGATCTGGGCCGGGTCGTGATCAATTCCACCATCGGTCTGCTCGGTGTTTTCGATATTGCGTCGGACGCCGGCCTGGAAAAGCATACTGAGGATTTCGGCCAGACCTTTGGGCGCTGGGGTGTCGGCAACGGAGCGTATGTGGTGATTCCGGTTTTCGGGCCGCGTACCGCACGTGACACGGTCGGCCTCGTGCTTGATGTCGCAGCCGATCCAGTGACTCATGTCCGTCCGAATGCAGCTCGGAACGTTTCGCTCGTTTTGCGCGCGGTGAACGATCGGGCCAATCTCCTGCCGGCTGACAAGGTGATCGAGGAAGCGGCGCTGGACAAATATTCCTACATACGCGACGCCTATCTTCAGCGTCGTCGCAACCTGATTCACGATGGCAATCCGCCGCGCGAACCCGAGGCGGATGCTGAACAAGTGGAGCGTCCGGTAACGGCTGAAGCGGGAGCCGCCGAACCGCGAGTCAGCGCAGATCCCGTTGCGCCTGCATCCCCGGTGCTGGTAGCACGCACGGAAACGGCAGAAGCGAAATAGTGCCCCGCTCCGGGGCGTGTTGCCCTCAGTCCCAGCTCAGTTCCAGTAATCTCAGGAAACCCCCAATGAAATTTCTGCTTGCATTCTTCAGCGGCCTGCTGATCTCAACGACGGTCATGGCTCAGGAAGTCGCGCCCGATGTTCTGGTCAAGACGGTCACCAATGAGGTGCTCGACATTGTCCGCAAGGACAAGGATATCCAGTCCGGCAATACCAAGAAGGCCATTGATCTGGTTGAATCCAAGGTGTTGTCGCACTTCAACTTCACACGCATGACCCAACTGGCAATGGCTCGCGATTGGCGGCAGGCCAGTGCAGCGCAGCAGAAGACCCTGACCGACGAGTTTCACGCCCTGCTGGTGCGCACCTACGCCAAGGCCTTGACCGAGTACAAGAACCAGACCGTGGATTTCAAGCCCTTCTCGCTCAAAGCCGGCGAGACCGATGTCAGGGTTCGCACCGAAATCAAGCAGGCCGGCGCCGGCAAGAATATCGAGCTGGATTACTGGCTTGAAAAAACGGGTGCTGGCTGGAAGGTCTACGATATCGAGGTCGGCGGCATCAGCATCGTCACCAATTACCGCGACTCCTTTGCTTCGGAGGTGAGGAATAGTGGTATCGACGGATTGATCAAGTTGCTGCAGGCGAAGAACAAGTCAGGCGATGCGGCCTCGGTAAAGAAATGAACGCCTTTCCGCCGCGCTTTTTAGCTTCGGCGTAACACAGTTTCGCCTCATGATTCGCATCACCGGTGATTGCGCCGAGGTGTCAGGCCCGATGACTCTGTCGGACGCTACTTCACTGCTTGCCGAAGGTGAAGCGGCTGTTGCAGCCAATGCTTCGACATTCGATCTCGCGGCAGTGACTGAAATGGATTCCTCTTGCCTGGCCGTGGTCTTTGGTTGGACGCGAGCGGCTAATGCCGCAGGGAAAACCCTGCGCCTGCTGAACCTGCCGCAGAATCTGTTGAGCCTCGCCGCCGTCTACGGCGTTGCAGATCTTCTCCCGCAGCAAAAGCCCTGACCGCGGCCCTCGGGTTGGCGCAATGTCCGTTGCGATCCGCATTCAGCAGGTCTCCAAGTGTTTTGGCAACACCCGGGCGCTGGACAGCGTGGATCTCGAGGTTCAGCAAGGGGAATTCTTCGGCTTGCTCGGCCCCAATGGTGCCGGCAAGACAACCATGATTTCCGCCTTGGCCGGACTGGTTCGCGCCGATGCCGGCAGCCTCAGCGTAATGGGCCACGATGTCCAGTCCGACTACCGCGCGGCACGGCGTCTTCTGGGGGTGGTGCCTCAGGAACTGGTATTCGATCCCTTCTTCACGGTGCGTGAGTCGCTGAAGATTCAGTCCGGTTACTTCGGCATCGGCGACAACGATATTTGGATAGACGAGATCCTCGAAAACCTGGGTTTGACCGCCAAGGCCAATGCCAACATGCGCATGCTGTCCGGCGGCATGAAGCGCCGAGTGCTGGTCGCGCAGGCCCTGGTCCATCGTCCGCCCGTGATCGTGCTCGACGAACCGACGGCGGGGGTCGACGTCGAACTGCGCCAGACCTTGTGGGCTTTCATCCGGCGCCTGAACGAAGCGGGCCATACCATAGTGCTGACCACGCATTACCTGGAAGAGGCCGAAAGCCTATGCGGCCGGATTGCCATGCTTCAGTCCGGACGCATCGTCGCGCTCGATACCACCGCGAAGCTGCTGCGCCGTTTTTCGACCCATACCCTGCGCCTGCGCAGTCGCGGCGAGATGCCGGTGGATCTGGTTCGCGGTGCCGCGCAGAGCGGTGGCTGGTGGTCCCTGCCCTTTGACGCGTTCGACGAAGTCGAACCGCTGCTGGCGCGAATTCGCGCCGCGGGTTGCCGGATAGACGACCTCGAGATCGGCAAGCCGGATCTGGAGGAGGTTTTCATCCGTGTCATGCAGGGGCAGGCCGAGTCGCCGGTGAATTGACATGGGCCACGGCTTTTCCACCCTGCTCTACAAGGAAGTGCTGCGCTTCTGGAAGGTTGGCTCGCAGACCGTTGCGGCGCCGGTGCTTACCTCGCTGCTCTACCTGCTGATCTTTTCCCATGTGCTGGAAGGGCATGTCAAGGTGCTCGGCATCGCCTACACCGCATTTCTGATTCCCGGGTTGGTGATGATGTCGGTGCTGCAGAATGCCTTTGCCAATTCGTCCTCGTCCCTGATCCAGTCGAAGGTCACGGGCAACATCGTCTTCGTCCTGCTGCCGCCGATCTCCTATCTGGAGTTCTTCCTCGCCTATGTTCTGGCGTCCGTGGTGCGTGGCCTGGTGGTGGGGGCGGGCGTCCTGCTGGCCACCTTCTGGTTTGCACCACTGAGCTTTGCCGAACCGGTGTGGATTCTCGTCTTCGCGCTGATGGGCGGGGCTATCCTCGGCAGTCTGGGCGTGATCGCCGGCATCTGGGCCGACAAATTCGACCAGCTCGCCGCCTTCCAGAACTTCCTGATCATGCCGCTGACTTTCCTCTCTGGTGTGTTTTACTCGATCAATTCATTGCCGCCCATCTGGCAGCAGGTGTCGCACTGGAACCCGGTTTTTTATATGATCGATGGCTTTCGCCATGGCTTCTTCGGCATATCCGATGCCTCGCCGTGGTTGAGTCTTTTTGTGGTCGGCGGCTGCCTTGTGCTGCTGACCGTATTTACATTGAATCTGCTGAAACGCGGCTACAAGCTGCGTGCTTGAAACAGACGCCAAGGAGTTGCACATGCTTGACCCAAAACAAATCGAATCATGGATCGCCGCCGGTCTGCCCTGCGAGTTTGTCGCCGTCCAGGGCGACGGCCAGCACTTCGAGGCCATCGTCGTCAGCAGCGAGTTTGCCGGGCTGAACCGCGTCAAGCGGCAGCAGCGGATAAATGCCGTTCTTAAGGCGCGTTTCGATTCGGGCGAGTTGCACGCCTTGTCGATGAAGACGATGACCCCCGAGGAATGGAATGCCAATGGATAAGCTGCTGATTGCGGGCGGCATCCCGCTTTCGGGTGAAGTGGCCATCTCCGGCGCGAAGAATGCCGCATTGCCGCTGCTGTGCGCGGCCTTGCTGACGAAGGAGCCGGTGACATTCACCAATGTACCGCACCTCAACGACATCGGCACCATGCTGAAGCTGCTGGCGCAGATGGGCGTCAAGGTTACGCGCGAGGCGGAAAAAGTCGGCGCTGGCGATACGGTGATGCTGGATGCCTCGGGGCTGAACAATGCCGTGGCGCCCTACGAAATGGTGAAAACCATGCGCGCTTCGATCCTGGTGCTGGGGCCGCTGGTTGCGCGCACAGGGGAGGCCAGGGTTTCGCTGCCCGGCGGCTGCGCCATCGGCGCCCGGCCGGTCGATCAGCACATCAAGGGATTGACCGCGATGGGCGCCGAGATCGCGGTCGAGCACGGTTATGTCCACGCCCGTGCCACACGGCTGAAGGGCGCGCGCCTGTTCACCGACATGGTTACGGTTACCGGCACCGAGAACTTGATGATGGCGGCCTGCCTGGCGCAGGGCGAAACCGTGATCGAGAACGCGGCGCGCGAGCCGGAAGTGGTCGATCTCGCCAATTGCCTGGTCGCCATGGGCGCGCGGATTTCGGGTGCCGGCGGCGACGTGATCCGTATTCAGGGCGTCGATGCCCTGCACGGCGCCACGCATCGCATCATGCCGGACCGAATCGAGACCGGTACCTATCTGTGTGCCGCCGCCGCGACGGGTGGCGCGATACGCCTGACCGGCGCCTCGGCCGCCCATCTCGACTCGGTGATCGACAAGCTGATGGATACGGGCTGCGAGATCGTCGCCGAGCGCGATGCGATCCGCCTCAAGGCGCCGCGGCGGTTGACCGCCGTGAGCATACGCACGGCGCCCTATCCGGCTTTTCCGACCGACATGCAGGCCCAGTTCATGGCCATCAACGCCGTCGCCGAAGGTACTGCAGTGATGCGCGAAACCATTTTCGAAAACCGCTTCATGCATGCGGTGGAATTGATCCGGCTTGGCGCCGACATCAAGATCGACGGCAACACGGC
>CAZYTN010000179.1:0-4838 GCA_964650115.1 uncultured Sulfuritalea sp. | reverse complement strand
CTCCGGTTGCCATACCGAGGATCCGAAGAAGGAAGGCAAGCACATCAAGACCAAGCTGCCCATCAAGCCGCTGGCGCCTTCGGCAAATCCCGAGCGCTTTACCGATGCCAACAAAGTGGAAGCCAACTTCACGGCGCATTGCATGGATCTCCATGAACGAGATTGCACCGCTTACGAAAAAGGCAATCTCGTTGCCTACCTGAAGTCGGTGAAGTAAGCGCCGGTTCGCAGCATCGAGGCGGAGCGATGCGTTCGCTACTGCCGGATCACGAGGAGGATCTGGTACTCCATGCCATCCAGCATCAGCGTGTGCCGATAGGGCGAAAGCTCATCGGCGCGCACGTTGAAGGTGATGCGAGTGGTCAGGTCGCGAACATCGACGCTTTCCTCCGCGTCGTAGGTCTGCTGCCGCGCGGCGCCGCTGCGGTCACGTTCCCTGAGCAGCAGGCGAAATTTCTGGCTCATGGGTTTCTCCTGTGATGCAGCCGGGATGGGGGTTGCGCAGGGGCGCGGCTAGTCGTCATGACGGTGCCGGTGCTCGTGGCGCCCGCCGTGGCGCTTGACCACGTAGGCATTCATTTCGTACGGCCGTTCGGTGCCGAGTACCACCGGAACCCCGTCGAATCCCGCAACCACGATGCGGCTCGGCAGGGCGGTGCCAACCTGCCAGCGCCCGGCATTGAGCCAGAACCAGAGCTGGCTGGACGGTGCGTAATAGACCTCATGCTGCGGGTAATAGACGTAGCGGTACTGCTTGGCGCGATAGCCGTGGGCGGGGGCCCAGGGCGGGGGATCAGCCAGCGCCGCCGGCGGCAGCGCGAGCCAGGCGCCGAGCAACGATGCCGATGCAATGCGGAGAAGTTTTTTCATGGCCGGTTCCTTGTCGCTGGACACGCCTTGATGCGTGCCTGACAAGACGTGTGCACCGAACGTGCCAGGATGAAAAAATTAGTCGAATCAAATAGATGAGGTGAAAACGGGGAACGGCCGGGCCGCGATTTCGTCGCCGAATGGCGACAGGTTTTCCGTGGTGGCAGCTAGCTAACTGATTCAAAACGCTTTATCGTTGTCGTCCGGTGGCGACAGCAACGGCCTCAGGTATCGGCGTTGCCGTTGCGGTTTCCGGAATCCATGACGGTGAGCGCTTCGACGAACTGCGCTGCATCGGCAACGACTTCCGATCGGAGCCTTTGCAAGGCTTGATAAGGCAGGACGCAGGCTCGACACTTGACTGCCGACTGTCGCACCATGAATTGCGCGGCACCTATCCCGCCAGGCCGTCCCAAACCAGTTTGGCCCCCGCCGCCAGCAGCGTCCAGGCCGTGACCAGGTTGAAGCCGCGCATGTCGACGGCATTGAGCAGGCGATAGCCGACCAGGTAGCCGAGCGGGATCGCCGGCGCCAGCAGCAGCGAGACGCCGAGGTTGGACAGGTCGAGCAGGCCGAGCTGGGCATAGGGCCCGAGCTTGGCGAAATTCACCGCCGAAAAGAAGATCACCGTGGTGCCGACCAGGCGCATCTTGTCCATGTTCTGCGGCATCAGGTATTGCATGATCGGCGGGCCGCCGGCGTGCGAGACGAAGCTGGTGAAGCCGGCCAGCGCGCTCCAGAAAATGCCCGGACCGAAAGTCGGCGCTGACGGCACGGCGGTGTTGACCTCGCGCGCGGCGCGAAAGCGGTCGAAGGCGAACACCACCGCTTCGATGCCGATCAGCAGCTTGATCCAGCGCGCGTCGACCTGGCCGAAGGTGAGCCAGCCCAGGCCGATGCCGATCATGGCGCCGGGCAGGATGATGCGCAGGTTGGCCGTGTCGGCGCGGCCGCGAAACACAGCCAGGCCGATGACGTCGATGGCGAGCAGGATGG
The DNA here is from genome assembly GCA_964650115.1 of uncultured Sulfuritalea sp. Classification (GTDB taxonomy): domain Bacteria; phylum Pseudomonadota; class Gammaproteobacteria; order Burkholderiales; family Rhodocyclaceae; genus Sulfuritalea. The sequence continues at coordinate 2,972 of CAZYTN010000179.1, read as the reverse complement.
GCAGCATCACCGCGGCGGCGAAGGGCGCCGGCACCGCCAGTGCCATCAGCGGCACGCCGAGACTGCCCGCGGCGCCGCCGAAGCCGGCCTTGGACATGCCGAACAGCAGCGTGGCGGTAATCGCGAGGAGCCAGAAGGCGAAGGGCAGGGTGGCGGCGTGGTCGAACATGCAGGACAGGCGGGTGGAACCCCGGCCATGGAGTGTCTCGACTACGCATTTTGTCACCGTCGCGGTGACAAGGGTGTGATTCCGGGCGGCGTGCCGCCCGTCCTTGCATCAGGCCGGACGGCTGCTCATGTGATGCGGCATTCGCGGCGGCGCGATGCAAGGCCAGTTCAGGCCGCCACAGGCGTCCGCTCGCCAGCGCGGAACCGACGCGCTGACCGGGGTGCCCGCCCCCCGGTCGGTCAGCAGGGCATAGCCCATGGCTACGCCAAGAACATATCCGGCCTCGGCTGCGGCAGTCGGCGAGGGCGCCGCCGCCGTGCCTTCCGGCGCGGCCCGTGAGATTCTTTCCTGCTCGATTCTCGCCGCGATGGCTGGCCAGCACTGATTGAACAACTGTTTGCTCATCTGGAACATGTCGATCTCCTTGCTTGCGTGGGACTCGTCAGGCGGCGGCGAATGCCGGCCGCCTGAGCTTCGGGGTGTTTCAAAGGCGGCCTTTTCCGCTCGCCTGAATAGGATTCTTGCCGTGGTTGCCCATGCTCATCGAGGAGCCATGGGCGACGAATGACGGGCGGCTGGCCTGAACGTGTGCGCTCGCGTTGGTCTGGCCCGTGCCGCGGCTCTGGACCTGCGTGCGGGCCTGGGCCGAGCCGGAAAATCCGGGTGCGCGACCGTGCATGACGGCGCCATCGCCGGCGACGATTGCGCCTTGGCGGTAGCTGCCGCCGCGCAGGTCGATACTGCCTTGTGTCGTTGCCGTCGCCGCGGTCGGCGTCGGGCGGTTGCCGGGGCTCACCTCAAGCTGGTGGGCGATCCGGCCCCAGCCCATGCCCTGGCTGCGCAACTGCAGGACGCCGGCCATCTCGACGGTCTGCGTGGCGCCGCTGCCATCGACGGTGGTCAGGGTGCCGCCGTTCAACGCGGTACTCAATTGTGCGGGCGTCGGCTCGGTGATGCCCTGCGCCGCCAACTGGCGCTGCGCCAGCGACAGGGCCCGGGTGATGTTGCCGTAGCCCATCGGCCGGGTCGTCGGCGTGAATGCGACGCCGGTCGCCGCGTCTGGCGAAGCCAGGGTGATTTCACTGCCGCTGCGCAGTCCGGCGACCAGGCTTGCTGCGTTTTCCGGGGATCCGGCCAGGATTTCAAAGCGGCTGGCGATTCTGCTCGCGGGGACGGCGGCGGTAGTCGTGCCGGTGGTGCTGGCAGTCGTAGTCGCGGTTGTGGTGCTCACTGCGTCGGCCGCGAATGCGGAGCCCAGGGCAAAGCAGGTGGCGCTGACGGCCAGCAGCCGCAGGGTATGCATTTTCATTTGTTCATTCTCCTCATCCATTGATCATGCGTTTTTCGGTTTGCAGGACGATTTCCAGCGATGTGGCGCTGTCATACAGCAGCCCTTGCTTCGTCACCGAACGCATGCGTGTCGAATTGGGGCTGAGTACCTCCAGGGTGATTTCGATCTCGCGGTCGGCGGCCCGCGCCAGGATGACTTCCTCGTTCCCCACCCGCTTGCTAGAAGTGACCTTGATGTCCATGCGTTTCAGGGTGGCGAGGGTGGCCTGCTTCACCTCGCCCACGGGCGCGGTGAAGGTTCGGTAGGCTCGGCCGTTGAGCGTCTGCGCGACGCCGGTAGACGCCCCGACGCCGAAGGCGGTGATGGCCATGGCCTCGCAGCCGGCCAGCAACAGGGCGGCGGCGCCGACTGCGAACAGCCGGGCAAGCGCCGCGCGTGGCGGCCGCTGCGAAGCCTGGCGGGCGATGGCCGTCATGACCGTGCCACCACGGAATTGCCGACGATCTGCACCGGCCCGCCGATCACGACGTTGGGCGGCTCGGCTTGATAGATCGTGCGCTGGCTGCCGTCTTCCATGCGCACCACGATCTTGTAGGCGGTCGTGCGACTGGTGTTCTGCTCGATCTTGTTGCCCAGATAGGCGCCGCCCGCGCCACCGGCGATGGTCGTCACGGTGCGGCCGCCGCCGCGTCCGAGCTGGCTACCCAGCAGGGCGCCGGTAAGGCCGCCGGCGACGGCGCCGACACCGGTGGTGCTGGCCGGACGCTCCACGCTAGTGACTGACTGGACCGTGCCGCAAGCCACGCAGGACGCCGCGGCGACGCGGGTTTTTGCAGCCGAGGCCGGCGCCGATGCCTGGCCGGATTTGCCTGTCGCTGCCGCTTTGGCCACTGTGGCCTCTTGCTGATTGGAGCGGGCGGAGGGCATGACGCCGGTCAGGGCGGCGATGCCGAGCAGGCTGAACAGCGTGACCGAAATCGCCGCGATGACCAGCGCCGGATACAGCAGCCTGGGACGCGCCTGCCGCGTTTCCGCCGGGCGCTCCAGTGATTCGATGGTGGCGGTGTTCATGGCTATTTCATCTCCTTGCCGATCTGGTTGCCGAGGTAGCTGCCGGCGGCGGCGCCGCCGACGGTACCCACGGTGCTGCCGCCGGTGACGGCGGCACCGACGATGCCGCCGACGACCGCGCCGCTGACCATGCCGATGTCCTGTTTGCTCGGATTGCTGGTGCAGGCCGCCAGCCAGGGCACCATGACCAGCAGTGCCACCCGTGCCGTCGATTGGAATTTCATCGCTACTCTCCTTTGTTTGCCGCATCCAGGATCGATGCTTGGCCAGGTATTCGCAACCGCCGTGCCAGGCACGCGAATCCTTGTTAATCAGTAGCTTGGGCGAGGTTCGGAGGAAGAGGAGGGCGCCGCCTCCGTCGCCGAATGGCGACATGAATGCGGGGCCCGGAGGCAACTGCCTGAATGTGCGGGGTTATTGCTGTCGCCGAATGGCGACGCT
>CAZYTN010000178.1:0-4868 GCA_964650115.1 uncultured Sulfuritalea sp. | reverse complement strand
ACACCCCGCACGCGGCCGACGTTTCGACGGCCGGCGTTCCCTTGTGGAACAAGCGGCTGAATACAGGCGGTGCAGCTTTCACCACCTATTCGTCCTCCACCATGAACGCGATTGGCGCCAATGACGGTCTCGCGGGCAGCACGAGCATCGGTTCGGTGTCGCTGGCCTGTCTGTCCTGCCATGACGGCACGCAGGCGATGGACAACATCCTGAATGCTCCCGGCTCCGGCGGCTACAGCGCAACGGGCGGTGGATCTACCGGTTTGGGCTACACATGGACCGGTAACGTCGATGCCGACGGTTTCATGCAGAACGCGGCCACCACGCTGGCGATGCTGGGCCGCGACCTGAGCAACGACCACCCGATCGGCATCCAGTACTGCGGCGGTGGCCCGAAGGTGGGCGGCACGGCTGACGCCTGCCAGGACGCCGACTTCAACGCACCGACTTCCGGTACCATCGGTGGCGGAACGGTGTTCTGGGTTGATACCGGTGGTGCCGGACGGCAGAAGACCGACATGATCCTCTACAACCGCGCCTTCGACGCCAACGGAACGCTGACGGCCGGTACCTATCCGTCGGTCGAGTGTGCCTCCTGCCACGATCCGCATAGCGGCAACACAACTTTCCTGCGGATTGCGAACACCGGCAGTGCGGTTTGCCTGGCCTGCCACAACAAGTAAGCCTGCTCGAACGGAGTAGCCGTCCAGGCTAGGTCTGGGGCTGGTAAGCGACTCCGAACTTTCAGAGCGAGAGAAAGGCCCCCAGGGAAACCTCGGGGCTTTTTTCTTGTCTGTACCAAGGCAATTCATGGGTAGGACAAGCGGCAGTGCGCCAATCCTCCGAGTTATCATGGCGGCTGTTTTTGAAACCCATCTCGAACATGCTGTGGCCGTACTCAGCAAAACAGGAAAGGCGAGTAATGAACTTGAATAATGGCTGGTCGGCTGTGGCCGGCATCATGTTGGCGACGTGCTTGTCCGTTTCCACCGCATTTGCACAAGGCGTCAAACCCGGCGCGGCGGCACCGACTCCGGCGGCGGCTTCCGTTCTGCCGCTGTATGCCACGGTCAACGGTAAACCGGTGACCCAAGCCGATTTCCACTCCGCCTACGCCACGTTCCTGCGACAAAAGTATTATCACGGCCAGGTGCCGCAGGAGCAACTCGCACAGGCGCGCAAGGAGGTCAGCGACAAGCTGATCGACCGCATCCTGTTCCTCGAGGAAGTCGAGCGCCGTGGCATCATCGCCGACACTGCGGAGGTCGAAAAGCAGATTCAGGTCTACGATCAGCGCTACGCGGCCAATCCGAACTGGCAGAAGAATCGCGAAGCGATGCTGCCTGGCCTGCGTCAGCAGTTGGAACAGCAAAGCCGCCTGAGCCGCCTCGAGCACGCAGTGCGCGATGTCCCGGCACCCGGTGCCGATGAAGTCAAGGCGTTTTACGCGGCCAAACCGGAGCTGTTTACCGAACCCGAGAAAATTCGGTTGCACTCCATTGTGCTGGCCGTCGAACCATCCTCGGGGCAGCCGGTGTGGGATGCGGCGATGCGGGAGGCGGAAGCCATCGTCAAGCGAATCCGCGGCGGCGCCGATTTTGCCGAGCAGGCACGCCTGTCTTCCAAAGACGAGAGCGCAGAGAAAGGCGGCGACATGGGCTATCTGCATCGGGGAATGTTGCCCGAATCTCTGCAGGCAAAGGTCGATCAGTTCAAGGTTGGCGAGGTGGCCGATCCGATTCAAATGCTGCAGGGCGTCGGCGTGTTTCGCCTCGATGACCGGATTCCGCCCAAGTTGCAAGACTTCAGCCGTGTCGCCGAGCGCGCTGCGGACTTGTTGCATCGTGAGCGCACGGAAAAGGCCTGGCAAGATCTGGTAGCAAAGCTACGGGGCACGGCGAGTATTGTGATCCACGAAGCACCGGTGACGCCTGCGGCGGCGAAGTAAGGGCCACGGAGGGTCGCCGCGGGTCGCGGCGATGACGCTCTTCGATCAGACCACCGGGGTCGGTGCCGCTTGTAATCGGTCACGATCCTTGGCGACCGCGGCGCAGCCAGGCATGTTGCCGCCGCTTGGTCTGCTCGTCGTAAGCGGCGCGCGCTTTGGTATGAGGCGAATCATCCGGGTGGCGCGTTCTTTGCGCGTCTTTGTTCTGCTTAGCTAATTCGAGATGTCCAGGATGACGTCAGTCCCTGTTTCGCGCAAGAGTGCTCGGTGAGAAATGGTCTGCGGACATTTCGCCGTGGGCGACTCTGGCGCTTGCTGGTCGGTGCCCTTGGCGGAGCCGTCTGCAGCGGTGAGGCTTGGTCGGCCGATGCCGGGTCGCGAAGCGAGCTAGCGCAAAGCCTGATCGACTCGCCGGCCTTGCGCCTGTCGTGGCAACTTGGCGAGCGGCGCAAAACCGAGCGGCGCAAGCCGGCGCGCGACGCATGGAGTCCCGCTGCAGCAGAGGCGCCCTTGAGCCTGTCACTGACGATCTTGGTGCAGCCGGAGGAACCCCCACGCGCCACGGCCCCCATGGCGCGTACCGTTGCTCCTGCGCCCGGCGAGCCCGGTGCGGCGGGTCGTGCCGCTCCGGCGGGGCGCAGCCCGGATGGCGATTCGGGCAGCGGGCCGGTTCAGCCCGAGGCGCCGGTGCCCTTCGACGCGACGCCAGCGGTGGTTGGCGCGCGGCGTACTCCCGCGGCTGCGGAGCGGCCTGCAGACAAGACTGCAAAGGCGGCAGATTCCGGGCTTCCGGACTTGAGCGGCGAAACCTGGGTGATGGCGCCGATCCGCTGGGCAGGCAACACCGGCACCACCGGCAATTTCTACAGCGCACCTAATGGCGAGGATAGCTGGAGCATTGGCAATAACCTGAACGTGCAGGCCAACAGCTTCATCGGTGCACCCTACATCGCCCAATGGTCGGGTCTGTTCGGGATGAATTCAACCAAGGCCGAGTTCACCCGGGCCACTGGCGCGAGGCAGAAAAGTGACAGCAGCGGAACCGATATCGGCGGGAGCGTCAATGTTTTCCCGGTCAGTCGTTTTCCCTTCAACGCCAACTTCAGCCATGGAACAACCGAAGTCAATTTCGGGCAGAATCGGCAGCCCATCACCAATACCTCCTACGGACTGCGTCAGCAGTATCGGACAGAAGGTGGCGACGCCTATAGCGCCAGCTACAACAGCAACCGCTATGAAACCGGCCCCAACACCAGCCAGAATTCCGTGCTGACCGGCAGTGTTTCGGCGCGGCGGGTTGTCAACGATCCCGACCATTATCTTGGAGGCGACCACAGCCTGAATGCCAGCGTGGCATTCGTACCGGACGATCGTGATGTTGGCGGGCAGAAGCAGCGTCTGCTGAACGCCAATGCCAGCCACACCTGGACGGTCCATGAAGATCTCAGTTTGAGCAATACGCTGACCCTGGCCAGCTTGCAGCAAGACCAGTTTTCCGGCGACACTCTGGCCAGCTATGATTCACAAGTACTGCTTGCGACCACCAACTTTACCTGGCGGCCCGTCGAAGATCTGCCGCTAACCCTGAACGGCGGTGGAAGCTTCTCGCAGACCCAGCAGACTCAGGCGAACCAGACTGTCGATCAACAGAATCTTGCCGCTTACCTGTCGACCAGCTACCGGTTCAGCAATAACCTGTCGGCGTCGGGGAATGCAGCCGTGGCGTCGATATCCTCCGATGCTGGTCGCCTTACCGCGGGTGGAGCCGGCGTCAACGCCTCATATACGGCTGATCCGCTCAAGTTCGGCGACTACATGTACAACTGGAACATCGGCGGCGGCGTGAGCGGCAATTTTTCCAGCGAGGGAGAAAATTTCCTTGGCCTAAACACTTCGGTAGGTCATAACCTGACGCGAACCATCGTGATCGACCAGGCCCAGGCAGTGAATCTGAATGCGGGCCAGACCCTGTCCTTCAACCAGACCCAAAACGGGCCGGCTACGTCCCTGTCGCACGGCTTAGGCGCGGCGTGGCGTGCGAGCTACGGCGAGGCGATGACCGTCAACCTGAGTGGCAACCTGTCCGACACCATTAGTACCGGGGAATCCCAGGACAATCACTATTTCAACATGACCGTGACGGGTAACGGGCAGTACCAGATCAGTTCGAGAGCGGCGCTGTGGCTTAATATCAATATGAACTGGAGCCGGAATTTCGACGGTGCCAGTGTGCAGCAGCAACCGGTGAATGGACTTATAAGCTCCGGCGACCAGAGTCAGTGGAGTGGCAGTTTCAGTCTTGGCTATACACACAGCAGCCCGTTCTCCATCCCCAATCTGAATTACAACGCCAGCTTGCTTTGGATCAATAGCCAGACCGGCAGCCGACTCGCCAGGGCAGACCCGCTCAGCAGTCAGGTGCAGGAAAGTATTTCTTTCCAGCAATTGCTTGATTACCGGATAGGCCGCCTGACGTTTCGCCTGAATAACGCCGTGATTGATCAGGCTGGCAGGAAAAGTGCTTCAGTCTTCGGTTCCGTTAACCGTGATTTCGACGGCTTTTTCGACGGACGCTGGTAAGTGAAGTTTGCCGAGGTTAAACTGCGCTCCGGGTTAAAAATGAGGAATACCATGTCTGAAAAAACTCTCTGGCGGCGATTGCTGCTGGTCTTGTTGGCGCTGGTCGCGGTACTGATGGTCGACGTCGATGAGGCGCATGCCGAATACGGCGATATCGTGATCAATAACTATTCCGACGCAGCAGGAATGCGCCCGGCGATCTTTCCCCATTGGTTTCATCGCGTGCGCTTTCGCTGCAAGGTGTGTCACGCCGACCTCGGTTTCAAGTTCAAGGCGGGTGGCAACGAGATCAACATGGTGAAGATCATCGATGGCCAGTTCTGCGGCGCATGCCACAACG
>CAZYTN010000177.1:0-4878 GCA_964650115.1 uncultured Sulfuritalea sp. | reverse complement strand
CGTGGCCGACCACGGCCTGCTTGACTTGCAGCGCGGTGTATTCGGCCACCGGCAGATTTGCCGTCACCAGCGCGGCAATCGCCGCGCCACGGGCCTGGCCGAGCAGCAGCGTGGATTGCGGGTTGACGTTGACGAAGACGATTTCGACGGCGGCCTGCTGCGGCCGATAGGTGGCGATGATCTCGGCGAGGCCGTCGAGGATGGTCCTGATCCGCTCCGGCAGCTTGCCGGCGGCATCGGTCTTGATGCAGCCGCTGGCGACATAGGCCAGCTTGTTGCCGGCCTTGTCGATGACGCCAAACCCGGTCGAGCGCAAGCCCGGATCAATGCCGAGGATGCGCAGGGGAATCGACACGGGAGATTTCATTTCCGCGCAAGATACACGCCCCAAACGGCGAGCGCCATGCCCACCAGCGCCATGCCGGCCAGCCTTTCGTCGAACAGGAACCAGGCGATCAGCGCCGTGCAGGGCGGGACCAGGTAGAACAGGCTGGCCAGGTTCACCGCCGTGCCGCGCCGGATCAGCATGTTGAGCAGCGAGATGGCTCCGAGGGAGAGCACCAGCACCAGCCAGGCCAGGGCAAAGATGAAGTCGGGTGCCCAGTCGACGCGGAAGTTGTCGGCGAGGCCGACCACCACGCCCGTGGCGATGGCCGTGGGCAGGAACTGGGCGATGGCGCCGGTGCGCCAGTCGAAGCTGGGGCAGAAGCGCTTCTGGTACAGCGTGCCGGCCGTGATGCCGGCCAGCGCCGCCAGTGCCGGCCACAGGGCATCGAGGCCGAAGCCGCTGCCCAGCCTGCCCGAGACCACCATGGCGACGCCAACGAAGCCGAGCACCAGTCCGAGCCATTGCCGCTTCAGCACGGTTTCGTTCAACAGCCAGCCGGCGCCGACGGCGGTCAAGAGCGGCTGGATGCCGACCACCAGGCTGGTGACGCCGGCCGGCAGGCCCTTCGAGATCGAGACGAATACGCCGCCGAGATACACGGCGTGCACCAGCAGGCCGGCGACGCCGATGTGAAACCACTGCCGGGCATCCCGCGGCCACGGCGCGCGCATGGCCAGCGCGATCAGGGTCATCAGCGAAATCACCAGCAGGTAGCGCACCAGCAGGAAGGAGAGCGGTTCGGCATGCGGCAGGCCATACTTGGCGCCGATGAAGCCGGTGCTCCAGAGGACGACGAAGAGCAGCGGGGTGAAGCGGATCGCGGCAGCGGAATTCACGCTACTCGTCGATTGCGGCCGTGGTGTAGACCTCCTGCACGTCGTCGAGGGACTCAAGGGCATCGAGCAGCTTCTGCATTTTCAGCGCGTCCTCGCCTTCGAATTCGGTTTCGTTTTGCGGCTTCATGGTCACTTCGCCGAATTCCGGCTTGAACCCGGCTTTTTCCAGCGCGTCCTTGACGTTGGCGAAATCGTTGGGCGGTGTGATCACTTCGATCGATCCGTCCTCGTTGGTCAGCACATCGTCGGCGCCGGCCTCGATCGCGGCGTCCATCAGCGCGGCCTCATTGGTTCCCGGCGCGAACAGCATCTGGCCACAGTGGGTGAACAGGAAGGCGACGCTGCCGTCGGTGCCGAGGTTGCCGCCGTGCTTGGCGAAGGCGTGGCGCACCTCGGCGACGGTACGCGTCTTGTTGTCGGTGAGGCAATCCACCATTACCGCGGCGCCGTTGATGCCATAGCCCTCGTAGCGGATTTCTTCGTAGTTAACGCCTTCGAGCTGGCCGGTGCCGCGCTTCACGGCGTTATCGATGTTGTCCTTGGGCAGGCTCTGCCCCTTGGCCTTTTCGATCGCCAGCCGCAGCCGCGGATTGGCGCCGGGGTCGCCGCCGCCCATCTTGGCCGCGACGGTGATTTCCTTGATCAGCTTGGTGAAGACCTTGCCCCGCTTGGCGTCCTGCCGTCCCTTGCGATGCTGGATATTGGCCCATTTGGAGTGTCCGGCCATAGTCGTTTCCCTGGTTGCGCGGGATTGCCGCGGTGTTGTCACTTAGAATCGCAAATTTTAGCATCCCGGGAATCCCAGCCATGAACCAGTCCCTGCCCATCGCCAGGAGCGGCGAGAGCGAGCTCGCCCTGCTGTCCCAGCTCGCCAACCGCCACGGTTTGATCACCGGCGCCACCGGCACCGGCAAGACGGTGACGCTGCAGCGCATGGCGGAGCAACTCTCTGCCGCCGGCGTACCGGTATTCCTTGTCGATGCCAAGGGCGATCTGTCCGGCCTTGGCGCTGCCGGTGCCGCCTCCGAAAAGTTCCAGGCGCGGCTGGATCGGCTCGGCATCAAGGACTGGCAGCCGCAGACCAGCCCCGTGATGTTCTGGGACGTATTCGGCGCCGCCGGCCATCCGGTGCGTGCCACGATTTCCGACATGGGGCCGCTCCTCCTCGGACGCCTGCTCAACCTAAACGACACGCAGGCCGGCGTGCTGCAGGTCGTATTCAGCGTCGCCGACGACCAGGGCCTGCTGTTGCTCGACCTGAAGGATTTGCGTGCCATGGTGCAGCATGTCGGCGAGAACGCGACCGAATACAAGACCCAATACGGCAACGTCTCGGCGGCATCGATCGGCGCCATCCAGCGCGGCCTGCTGACGCTGGAGGAACAGGGCGGGAACAGCTTCTTCGGCGAGCCCATGCTCGACATCGAAGACCTGATGCAAACCCAGGATGGCCGCGGCGTGGTCAACGTGCTGGCCGCGGACAAGCTGATGAACTCGCCGCGCCTCTACGGCTGCTTCCTGCTCTGGCTGCTTTCCGAGCTGTTCGAGCAGCTGCCCGAGGCGGGCGACCTGCCCAAGCCGAAGCTGGCCTTCTTCTTCGACGAAGCGCATCTGCTGTTCAGCGACGCACCGCCGGCCTTATTGGAAAAAGTGGAACAGGTCGTGCGCCTGATCCGCTCGAAAGGCGTCGGCGTGTATTTCGTCACGCAGAACCCGCTCGACATCCCCGATGCCGTGCTCGGACAACTGGGCAACCGCGTGCAGCACGCCTTGCGTGCCTTCACGCCGCGCGACCAGAAGGCGGTCAAGGCGGCGGCCGACACCCTGCGCGCCAACCCGGCCTTCGATGCAGCAACAGCGATCACCGAACTCGGCGTCGGCGAGGCGCTGGTCTCCTTCCTCGACGAGCACGGCCGGCCCACCGTGGTCGAACGCGCCATGGTGCTGCCGCCGGCCTCGCGCATCGGACCGATGACGGCGGAGGAACGCCGTGCCGCGATCGCGGCCTCACCCATCGCCGGGCATTACGAAAAGGTGCTCGATCGCGAATCGGCCTACGAAAAACTCAAAGGTGCTACCGCGCAGAAAGTCGGCGCTGGCGACACGGCGACACAGGCTCCCGCGGTGGGCACGGCGCCGGCCGAGCCGGCAGCTTCCGGCGGCGGTCTGTTCGGCGGCATTGGCGATGCGCTGGGCGGAATGCTCGGCGGTGGCGGCGCACGCAGCACCGGTACTCGTGGCCGGCAGACGGTGGTCGAAGCCGCCGTGACCAGCACCGTACGCGCCATTGGCTCCTCGCTCGGCCGCGAAATCGTGCGCGGCGTGCTCGGTTCGATCATGGGCGGTCGCCGCCGGTGACTCTCCCTTCCGGCGCGGGCGCCGCGCATCGCGCCGGAGTTGCCCTCGCCGTTGTAGCGGCCTTCGGTTTTTCCTTCAAGGCGATCCTGGTCAAGCTGGCCTATCCGTATGGCGTCGATGCCGTGACGCTGCTGGCGCTGCGCATGGCTTTCGCCCTGCCGGTATTTCTCTGGGTTGGTTTTTCCTCATCACGGAATGCGCCGGCACTGAGTTTGCGCGACTGGCTCGCGGTCGCGGTGCTGGGAGTGCTCGGCTACTACGGCGCCAGCATTCTCGACTTTCTCGGCCTCAAGTACATTTCGGCCGGCCTGGAACGGCTGATCCTGTTTACCTATCCGACGCTTATCCTGCTGTTCGGCGTGGCATTGCATGGCCGCGCCATCACCCGGCGCGAGGGTCTTGCGCTGGTATTGTGCTACGCCGGCATCGCGGCGGCATTCGCCCACGATCTGCAATTTTCCGCCGACACGGCCGTGGTGTGGATAGGCGGCGGCTTTGTGTTCGCTTCATCGGTCAGCTATGCGCTCTACCTTTTCGGCAGCGCTGGCATGATCACCAGACTCGGTGCAGCACGCTTCACCGCGCTGGCCATGCTGGTGTCCACCGCCGCCATCGGCGGCCACTTCCTGGCGACGCAGCCACTAACAGCTCTGGTTCAACCGTGGCAGGTGTACGCGCTGGGCGCCGCGATGGGCGTGTTCAGCACCGTGCTGCCGGTATTCGCCCAGTCGGCGGCGATTCGCCGCATCGGCAGCGGACCGGCCGCGCTGGTGGGAATGGTTGGGCCGCTCTTGACCATCGTCTTCGCCTGGTTGCTGCTTGACGAAGGGTTTTCAGTCGCGCAGATGATCGGTGCCGCGCTGGTCATCGCGGGAGTCGCGACGGTCAGCCGCAGATAGCGCGGTTGCGCGCGTCTGGCGGTCTAGCGGCCGAGGCGGCGGCAGATCTCCAGGATCAGTCCCGCCTGGTTCAGGCTATAGAAGTGCAGACCCGGTGCGCCGCGCTCGAGCAGGCGCCGGCAAAGTTCCGTCACCACATCGAGGCCGAAGCTCCGGATCGAATCCGCGTCGTCGCCGAAGCTCTCGAACTTGTGCCGCATCCAGCGCGGGATCTCGGCGCCGCAGGCGTCGGAAAAGCGCGCCAGCTTGGAGAAGCTCCCGATCGGCATGATGCCCGGCACAATCGGCACGGTAACGCCCAGCGCCCGTGCCTGAGCGACGAAATGCTCGAAGGCATCCGCGTTGTAGAAGTACTGGGTGATGGCCGAACTGGCGCCGGCGTCGACCTTGCGCTTGA
>CAZYTN010000176.1:0-4956 GCA_964650115.1 uncultured Sulfuritalea sp. | reverse complement strand
GCACTGCTAGAATTCGCGCCGCGGCGGGTCTCCCCGCATTGAGGGGTGGTGAATCTGGTCAGGTCCGGAAGGAAGCAGCCACAGCCATTTTCCGCAAGTGCCGGGGGTCAGGCTCGCCGCCCCTTGCGCCGCCCTCCGCCTGCAGCGGGCCGTGCAATCTTCCCTTACAAACTTCGCGGTCCTGTCACATCCGGCTTACAGCGGACGGATTAAATGCGTCCTGCCATGAGGCATTCACGACAGGAGCACACCATGAATCTGAATCGAAAAATCATTGCGGGCTTTATTGCCGCCAGCGCCGTCTGGTTCGGCGTCGCTTATGCGCAAGGTCCAGGCTGCAATCCCGACGGCAAGCCGGGAATGAAAGGAGCATCGATGCAACGCGGCATGATGGACCCGGGCTCCCGCGCCGAACAGCGACTGACCCGGCTCAAGGCCGAACTCAAGCTCAGCGGCCCGCAGGAACCTCTCTGGCAGGCTTTTGCCGAGAAGTCCAAGGCGCAGGCTGGCAAGGGCATGCAGGCCATGCGCGAGTCCATGCAGAGCGACAAGCCGGTCCCCGCCCCGGAGCGCATGGCGCAGATGCAGAGCGTGATGAAGGACCGCCTCGCCGGGATGGAATCGGTGCATGAATCCTTCAATCGTCTTTACGCCGCGTTGACGCCGGAACAGAAGGCGGTGGCCGACAAGCATTTCAGCATGGCCGGCCGGCATCAGCAGGGCGGTGGGCGCGGCGGACCGCGTCAGGCTCCGCCGGCTGCGGCACCCAGCAAGGGCTGACACCGGCGCACGAAGCAGCGGTTACAGTTCGCCGCAGGGAGGGGCAGCCGTAAGCGACGGTTGCCCCGTTTGCGTCGACGGGCCTGATAAAATCGCTGCATGAGCTATCAGGTCCTTGCCCGCAAGTGGCGCCCCAAGTCCTTCGCTACCCTGGTCGGGCAGGAGCATGTGGTCCGCGCCCTGAGTCATGCGCTGGATCAGAACCGGCTGCATCACGCCTATCTTTTCACCGGCACGCGCGGGGTGGGCAAGACCACGCTAGCGCGCATCATGGCCAAGGCGCTGAACTGTGAAGCCGGCGTCAGTTCGACGCCCTGCGGCACGTGTTCCGCCTGCACGGCGATCGACAGCGGTCGCTTTGTCGATTACATCGAGCTCGATGCCGCCTCGAATCGCGGCGTCGACGACATGACCCAGTTGCTGGAGCGTGCCACGTATGCGCCGACCATCGGCCGTTACAAGGTCTATGTCATCGACGAAGTTCACCAGCTTTCCGGTCATGCCTTCAATGCGATGCTGAAGACATTGGAAGAACCGCCCGAGCACGTCAAGTTCATCCTCGCCACCACCGATCCGCAGAAAATTCCGGTGACGGTGCTGTCGCGCTGCCTGCAGTTCAACCTCAAGCAGATGCCGCTGACGCATATCGTCGATCATCTGTCGCGCGTGCTGGAAGCGGAAGGCGTTGCCTTTGAACCGGCGGCCCTGCGCCATCTGGCCAAGGGCGCCGCGGGCAGCATGCGCGATGCGCTTTCCCTGCTCGATCAGGCCATCGCCCATGGCGCCGGGAAGGTGGAAGACGAGGGCGTGCGCGCCATGCTCGGCACGGTCGGCGACGAGCACCTGTTTGCGCTGCTCGACGGCCTCGTGGCGCAGGATGTGCAGGCCATGCTCGAGGTGGCAAAGCTGATGGATGCGCGCAGCCTGTCCTTCGACGGCGGCCTGCAGGAACTGGCGACGCTGTTCCATCGCATTGCGCTGGCCCAGTTCGCCCCCGAAGCCCTGCTCGACGAGACGGAACGCAGTCGCCTGACGCCCTACGCCCAGGCGCTGGATGCCGAGTATCTGCAACTCGCCTACCAGATAGCCATCCACGGCCGTGACGAACTGTCGCTGGCCCCCGACGACTACGCCGGCTTCGTCATGAGCCTGCTACGCCTGCATGCTTTCCGGCCGGAGCGCGCCGCTGCGGTCAAAGCGGCGCCCAAGGCACCAGTGCGCCCGGCGCCGCCTGTTGCAGCGGCGCCCGCAGCGACCCGGGCTCCGGTCGCCGTCCCGCCAGCACCGACTCCTGCCGTGCCGGCCACATCCACACCCGCCGTATCGTCTGCAGTGGCGGCAGACGATGAGTGGCATGCGCTGGTCGGACGCCTGCCGCTGACGGGCATGGCCAAGCAACTGGCCCAGCACTGCGAATTGTCGGAACGCAACGAGACGGCAATCCGCCTGCGCCTGGCACCGGTGCACAAACATTTGCTGGGCAAGCCGCAGCAGGACAAGCTGCAGGCCGAATTGCAGGCCTGCTACGGCCGCCCGCTGCGTCTTGAGATCGACGTGGCGGAAGTGGCAAGCGAAACGCCGGCCGAACGCAGCCGCAATGCGCAGCGCGAGCGCCAGGAACGCGCCATCGCCTCGATCGAACAGGATCCCTTCGTCCGCGACGTGGTGGACCTGTTCGATGCGAGCATCGACGAATCGACGATCAAACCCGTTTAAGGAGTGCAGGAAATATGATGAAGGGTGGCATAGCCGGATTGATGAAGCAGGCGCAGCAGATGCAGGCCAACATGGAGAAGGCCCAGGCACAGCTGGCGGAGATCGAAGTGGAAGGCCAGTCGGGCGCCGGCGCGGTGAAGGTGGTGATGACCTGCAAGCACGACGTCAAGCGCGTCACCATCGATCCCTCGGTGATGGACGACAAGGAAATGCTGGAGGACCTGGTCGCGGCGGCCTTGAACGATGCCAATCGGCGCGTCGAGGCTACCACGGCCGAGAAGATGGGCGGCTTTGCCGCCGGCCTCAATCTTCCGCCCGGTATGAAGCTGCCTTTCTGACAGCCAGCGAACCGGCGGTGGCAGACGTGACCCATGATTTCGAGCGAAGCGAGCAAATGAGTAACCCCCTCCCCGGGAGGGGGAGAGGGGGAGGCTGTCGTTTGGATTGGTTCATCGAGGCTAGACGTGGCGTCTAGCCTCGATGGACTTATCGAGGCATTGCGTTGTTTGCCCGGCGTCGGGCCCAAGTCGGCGCAGCGCATGGCCTATCATCTGCTGCAGCGGGACCGGCGCGGGGCCGACCGACTGGCGCGCGGACTCGACGCCGCCTTGCAGTTGCTCCATCACTGCGCGCGCTGCAACAACTTCACCGAGGCCGAGATCTGCGAGCGTTGCCTCTCGCCGCGCCGAGACGCGTCGCAACTGTGCGTCGTAGAAATGCCGGTCGATGCGATCAGCATGGAACAGACGCATGCCTACAACGGGCTCTACTATGTGCTGATGGGCAGGTTGAGTCCGCTAGACGGCGTCGGACCGAAGGAATTGGCCTTCGAGCGGCTGTTTTCCCGCGCCACCGACGGTCTGGTCAGGGAGGTCATCCTCGCCACCAATTTCACCAACGAAGGCGAGGCCACCGCGCATTACCTCTCCGAACTGCTGCATGCGCGCGGACTCAAGGTCAGCCGCATCGCGCGCGGTCTGCCGGTCGGCGGCGAACTGGAATTCTCCGATGCCGCCACCGTGGCGCAAGCGCTGCGCGAGCGGCGCGACTTCGTGTGACTGAAAGCGCCAAGCCGCTGGCCGGGGTCAAGGTCGTCGAGTTCGGTACCCTGATTGCCGGCCCGTTCTGTTCGCGCATCCTCGCCGAGTTCGGCGCCGAGGTGATCAAGATCGAAGCGCCGGGCGAGGGCGATCCCCTGCGCAAGTGGCGCAAGCTGTATCCGACCGGCGAAGGTGAAACCTCGCTGTGGTGGTTCGTCCAGGCGCGAAACAAGCAGTCGATGACGCTCAATCTCAAACATCCCGAAGGCGTCGCGATCGCGCACAAGCTGGTGGCGCAGGCCGATATCGTGATCGAGAACTTCCGGCCCGGCGTCATGGAGAAACTCGGCCTGGGCTGGGATGCCTTGTCGGCGATCAATCCGGCCCTGGTCATGGTGCGTCTC
Source organism: uncultured Sulfuritalea sp. (assembly GCA_964650115.1). Lineage (GTDB taxonomy): Bacteria > Pseudomonadota > Gammaproteobacteria > Burkholderiales > Rhodocyclaceae > Sulfuritalea. Next base: position 1,016 of record CAZYTN010000176.1, on the reverse strand, counting down.
TCCGGCTTCGGCCAGACCGGACCCATGGCCAGCCAGCCGGGTTTTGGCGCCATCGGCGAATCGATGGGCGGCCTGCGCTATGTCACCGGTTTCGCCGACCGGCCGCCGGTGAAGACCGGCATATCCATCGGCGATTCAATCGCTGCGTTGTGGGGTGCCTTGGGCGCCCTGATGGCGCTGCGCCATCGCGAGCTCAAGGGCGGTGCGGGGCAGGTGGTGGATGTCGCCTTGTACGAAGCGGTGTTCGCCTTGATGGAAAGCCTGGTGCCGGAATTCGATGTCTTCGGTTTTATCCGCGAGCGAACCGGCAACGTGATGCCGGGCATCACGCCGTCGAACACGCATACGACCAGGGACGGCAAACACCTGATCATCGGCGCCAACGGCGACGCGATTTTCCTGCGCCTGATGCGTGCTATCGGTCGGCGTGATCTGGCGGACGATCCGCAACTCGGCAGCAATGCCGGACGCGATGCGCGGGCAAACGAGATTTACGGCGTAATCGACTCATGGGTTGCGGCGAACGACGCCGAGAGCGTTTTGCGCACTGCAGCAGAGGCCCAGGTGCCGGCCAGCCGGATTTATTCGGTGGCGGACATGCTGGATGATCCCCAGTTTCTCGCCCGACAGATGCTGGAAAAAGCGCAACTGCCTGATGGAAAAGACTTTCTTATTCCTGGCGTGGTGCCCAAGCTGTCGCTGACGCCGGGCGAGACCCGCTGGCTCGGGCCGGCCCTCGGAGAGCATACGGAAGAGGTCCTCAGGCAGCTTGGTTACCCCTCGGAAGAGATAGTTCGCTTTCGGAGCGATGGCGTTATCTGATTGATTCGTAATAGTAATTATTGTTACAACAGTCAGTGCCGATAAGTTGGGCCAGTTCAGGGCTTTAATCGTCGTGCGAGATTCGCTACAATTACGCTCTTTCCGATTTCGCATTTAGAGCATTCAGGGACTATCACCATGAGTTGTGACGATACAGTCGATTGCGGTCGGCGGCGTCTGCTGGTTGCCACGGC
>CAZYTN010000175.1:0-4969 GCA_964650115.1 uncultured Sulfuritalea sp. | reverse complement strand
TCAGCGGCAGGGGCGGGATACCAAGGCTGGCGCGTTCGGCGACGTGTTGGCGATAAGCTACAAGCATGATGACGTCCTCTCGTTGGAATCAGTGGGAATCGTGTTTTGGATCCGGTGCGGCGGGGTAAAAAAATCTGTGTTTGGCTTCTGCCGGCAGGGGGACGCCGGTAGCGTATGCGCGGCGCAGCAGCTCCCAGTAGTAGCGGTAGGAGGCGCGGTCGTGCAGTTTGCCTTCCCAGGCAATCGGTCCCCAATCGGCATCCTGCGCGGCCAGCAGTATGCCGCTGGCTTCGGTCACTTCGGCAAAATCGGGCCGCATTGCTTCGACGATGGGCTGGATCTGGCGCGGGTGGATGCTCCACATGCGCAGGAAGCCGAACTCGTTCTTCGCACGGCGCGCGTCCTCGCGTGCAATATCAGGGTCATTGAGTTCCGTCGTGACGTTGTGGGACGGAACCACGCCATTGCCCAGCGCGGCAGCGGCGATGTCGCACTTGGCGCGCGCAATCAGCGGATGGGAAAACTGCCCCGGCGAACGCATGGCAGTGCCGGGAATGGCGCCGTGATGCGCACTGACGAAATCCATCAGGCCGAAATCTATGGATTCGACATGGGGCAGGGCGGCGATCTGCCAGGCTTCATGCAGCGCGCCGGGTGTTTCGATCAGGACATGGACGGGTATTTCGCGCTCGATGCCGTGCCTGGCGCGAACTTCGTCGAGGGCGGCTATCTGGGTCAGCGCGTCGTCGGCATTGGCGACTTTGGGCAGGACGACATAAGCCACGTGTTTCCCGGCACGGCCGACGATGATCTGCAGGTCGTCGCGCCAGTGCGCATGGGTCACGTCGTGGATTCGTGCGCCGAGCCGGCCGTAGCGGTTGGCCGGATCGAGCAGCAGGTCGGCGATCATTGCCGCGTGTTCGGCTTCGCGGCCGGCTGGCGCGCCGTCTTCGCAATCGGCCGTGACGTCGAATAGCGGACGGTCGTAGACCTGCAGTTCTGATTGCAACTGCAGGGCCTTGCGCATGGTTTTTTCAGAGCCGGCGAAATGCTCGCAGGCGGCAAGTGCCGGAAAGGGCTTGGCGCCCTGATACAAAACTGCGGCAGGATGCAGCGGCAGGCTCACCTCAGTTCGACCCCAGTGTGCTCCGCCACATCCCGTCGCATTTCATCAGCCGAGGAGGCTGGCGACGCCGGCTTGCTCTTCCTGCAACTCGGCAAGCGTCTTGTCCATCATGCTGCGCGAGTAGTCATCGACCGCCAGGCCTTCAACGCGCTTGTACTCACCACCTTCGCAGGTGACCGGAACGCCGTAGATGATGTCCTTCGGAATGCCGTAGCTGCCGTCGGACGGGATGCCCATGGTGACCCACTTGCCCTTGGTGCCCAGTGCCCAGTCGTGCATGTGGTCGATCGCGGCGTTGGCAGCGGATGCCGCGGACGACGCACCACGTGCGGCGATGATCGCGGCGCCGCGTTTGCCGACGGTGGGGATGTAGTCGTTGCGGTACCATGCTTCGTCATTGATGGCGGCTGGTGCAGCAGTGCCGGCGACGGTGCAGAAGCGCAGATCCGGGTACATGGTGGGCGAGTGGTTGCCCCAGACGATCATCTTCTCGACGTCGGTCACGGCCTTGCCGGTACGCGTCGCCAGTTGGGAAATCGCACGATTGTGGTCGAGGCGCAGCATGGCGGTGAAGTTCTTCTGCGGCAGGGAGGGCGCGGAGCGCATGGCGATGTAGGCGTTGGTGTTGGCGGGGTTGCCGACCACCAGCACTTTGACATTGCGCGAAGCCACATTGTTCAGCGCCTTGCCCTGCTCGATGAAAATCTTGGCGTTTTCCATCAGCAGGTCCTTGCGCTCCATGCCCGGGCCGCGCGGCTTGGCGCCGACCAGCAGCGCGTAATCTGCGTCCTTGAAGGCCACCTTGGGATCGTCGGTACCGACCATGCCGGCCAGGGTCGGGAAGGCGCAGTCGTCGAGTTCCATCATGACGCCCTTGAGCGCAGCCTGGGCTTTTTCCATGGGCAGCTCGAGCATCTGGAGGATGACTGGCTGGTCCTTGCCGAGCATTTCGCCTGCGGCAATGCGAAACACGAGGGCATATCCGATTTGGCCGGCGGCGCCGGTCACTGCAACACGAACGGGGGCTTTTGCCATTTGTAAAACTCCTGTATCAGGTTGAATCGATTGGTCAAGACTTCAAGAAGGCCGGCTGATCGGACGGTGCAGTGCGCTGCCGTCAAGAAGGCGAATAATACGCCACGATCAATGCGCGACAGTTTAAGAACTATGCTGCGCTGTGTCAATATCTAATTGATGTCTTATATAAGACATAAGACATGGTGTGGACGTGTTCAAAAAAATATGTTCAAATGTCGCCCATGCTGCAATCTGCCTCACCCAAAAGCCAAACGCCTCCGATGCGCAGTCGACCGGCGGCTCAACCATGATGTCTTCGAAAGAGGCGTCGCTCGGCGCATCCTCATCGCCGACTTTCAGTCCCCTCTATCGCCAGATAAAGAGCCTGCTCATGCAGCGACTCGAGTCCGGCGAATGGCGTCCAGGCGAAGCGATCCCCAGCGAGTCGGAACTGGCCATCCGCTTTAACGTCAGCCAGGGTACGGTACGCAAGGCCATCGACGAATTGGCGGCAGAAAATTTGCTGCTGCGCCGCCAGGGCAAAGGCACTTTCGTTGCATCCCACGACGACCCCCGAGCCTTTTTCCGCTTCCTGCGCCTTGTCCCGCTGGCTGGCGGCATCGAGCAGGCGCAGAGCGTTCCTCTTGAATGCTGGCGCGCCAAGGCCGGACCTGAAGTTGCGCGCATGCTCGAATTGAATATCGGCGATCCGATCAATATCGTGCGTCGCCTGCTGCAGTTTGCCGGAAAACCCGTGGTGGTGGATGAAATCTACCTGCCCGGTGCGATCTTTGGCACGGTGACCCTCGAAATGCTGCGCGACTACCAGGGATCGCTCTACAGTTTCTTTGAAAACCAATTCGGTATTCGCATGATCCGCGCAGAAGAGCGCATTCGCGCGGTACCCGCGGATCGAGCCAGCGCCGAGTTATTGAAAGTGGCGGAGGGAAGTCCGCTGCTGTCGGTCGAGCGCGTCAGCTTTTCCTACGCCGATAAACCGGTGGAATGGCGGCGCGGTCTGTATTCAACGAATGAGCATTGCTACTTCAACGAACTTGGCTAACAGCTCGTATAGATTTTGTTTTCAACATGAATGATTTGTCTTATAGTGCGGCGCATCAAAACGGAGGTATTTTCTTATGCCAGAGATGACCAAACAGCGTCCGAAGCATTTGGCGCTTCACCAGATCCGGCTGCCTCTTGCCGGCTATGCGTCTATTTTGCATCGCGTCAGCGGCGCCGGCTTGTTCCTGATGCTCCCGCTGCTGATCTGGCTGCTTCAGCTTTCGCTGGGATCAACCCAGCAAAGTGTCGAACTGTTCAACGCCCTGACCGGCAACTGGCTGGTCAAGCTGATCCTGCTGGGCCTGGTATGGGCTTTCCTGCATCACTTCTGCATGGGCATCCGCATCCTGCTGATCGACATCCACGTTGGCGTCGAGAAGCAGCAGGCGCACAGTTCGGCGGTGGCGGTGATGGCGATCAGCCTGGCGCTGACCGCGATCTTCGGCCTGAAACTCCTGGGAGCCTACTGACATGAACCGTCTCGTCGTCGGGGCCGGCTATGGCCTCAAGGATTGGCTGGCGCAGCGCATCACGGGCATCGTCATGGCCGTATTCACGCTGGTCATTTTCGCTGCTGCGCTGGGCGGAGCGATGGCATCACGCGAAGGCTGGCAGGCCTTCATGGCCAATGGCTTTATCCGCTTCATCAGTTTCCTGTTCATCGTCAGCCTCTGCTGGCACGCCTGGGTCGGCGTGCGTGACATCTGGATGGACTATCTCAATTCCGCGGCGCTTCGTCTGTTCCTGCACGTGATGACGCTGCTTGCCCTGGTCGGCTATGCCGGTTGGGCCATACAGATCATCTGGAGACTCTGACCGTGCAATACACTGTTCGCAAATTCGATGCGGTCATCGTCGGTGCCGGTGGCGCCGGCCTGCGTGCCGCGATTCAGTTATCCGAGGCCGGCTTCAAGACGGCCGTGCTGACCAAGGTGTTTCCCACCCGCTCGCACACCGTCGCCGCGCAGGGTGGCGTTGCCGCCAGCCTGGGCAATTCCGAGGAGGACCACTGGCACTGGCACATGTACGACACGGTCAAGGGCTCCGACTGGCTCGGCGACCAGGACGCGATCGAGTTCATGTGCCGCAAGGCCAACGAAGTGGTGGTCGAGCTCGAGCACTACGGCATGCCTTTCGATCGCCTCGACAACGGCAAGATTTACCAGCGCCCCTTCGGCGGCCACATGTCGAACTTCGGCGAGAAGCCGGTGCGCCGTTCCTGCGCCGCGGCCGACCGCACCGGCCACGCCATGCTGCACGCGATGTACCAGCGCAACATCAAGGTCAATACGCAGTTCTTCGTCGAATGGCAGGCGCTGGACCTGGTGCGCGATGCCGAGGGCGATGTGCTCGGCGTCACCGCGATGGACATGGAAACCGGCGAAATTGTCGTCTTCCATGCCAAGGCAACGATTTTCGCCACCGGCGGATCCGGCCGTATCTATTACTCGTCGACCAACGCTTTCATCAATACCGGCGACGGCCTCGGCATGGCGGCGCGTGCCGGTATTCCGCTGGAAGACATGGAGTTCTGGCAGTTCCACCCGACCGGCGTCGCCGGTGCCGGCGTGCTGATCACCGAAGGCGTGCGCGGCGAGGGCGGGATCCTGCGCAATTCGGCTGGCGAGCGCTTCATGGAGCGCTACGCACCCAACGCCAAGGATCTCGCTTCGCGTGACGTGGTATCGCGGGCGATGACCACCGAGATCAACGAAGGCCGCGGCTGCGGGCCGAACAAGGATTTCGTGCTGCTCGACATCA
>CAZYTN010000174.1:1606-4976 GCA_964650115.1 uncultured Sulfuritalea sp. | reverse complement strand
TCGTCGTGCATCAAGTGCGGCCAGTGCGTGCAGGTCTGCCCGGTGCAGGCGATCAAGCTGGCTGACCTGGTCGATGGCTTTGGCGTCGGCACGCCCTACATAGAGGCGCGCGAGCAGGCCTGCGACTTTTCCTGCGATGCGGTGCAGTGCATTTTGGCCTGCCCGACCGGATCGCTGGTGTACAAGAAGCCGGCCTTCCTCGGCGTGCGCAAGGGTGCCAAGCTCGCTGCGGCCCCCATCCTCAAGGCCAAGGAAAAGGATGCCGAGCCGACGCTGAATCTCAGCGAGCGCATCGGTGTCGCGCGCCTGACGCGGCCGGAGGCCTGCCTGGCGATCCAGGGCAAGGGCTTCAAGGGACAGGTGCGCGGCGCGGCGTTCAAGGGTCGCCTGCGCTACATGGAAGTCAACCGCTGGAAGCCGATCAAGGTCGCCGAACATCCCTACGACATCGCCGAGTGCGACCTGTGTGTGCGCGAATGCCCGGTCAAGGGCGCAATCTCGATCGAAACCGTGTTCGCCCCCGACGGCAGCAAGCGCAAGTCGCCCGTGGTGCATGAGCCTTGCGTCGGTTGCGGCGTCTGCGAAATGATCTGTCCGGTGGAACCGACCTGCATCGTGGTCGAGGCGCGCGAGGTATGGAACACGTGAACGCTTTTCTGAAGCGCCGCTTCCTCGACCAGATCGCGGTGATGTTCGGGCGCGCGGCGAAGAAGCCGCCGGCCATCTCCGAAGCGGCGCAGAAGATCCATTTCCACAAGCGCGGCAACCGCGACCTGATCGCCGAAAAGCTGCATGCGCGGGCGCACGCCGTGAACGCCAATACATGGCGCAACCGGCGCTGGGCTGTTCTGCTTGTGGCGAACCTGCTGTTCACGGTCTCCTTCTGGTTCGACATACAGATACTCGAAGGTGCGCTAACCGCTTCGCGTTTCATCGGCTTTCATCTGATCGATCTCAATTCCGCGCTGCAGGTCATGCTGGCCCACAAGCACATCATCGTTAACCTGGTGATCGGCACGGGCACAGTCCTCGTACTCTGGCTGATCCTCGGCGGCCGCACCTTCTGCTCCTGGGTCTGCCCCTACCACCTGCTGGCGGAGTGGGCGGAGATGATCCACCTCTGGCTGGTGAAGAAGAAGCTGGTGACCGACCAGAACATCGATCGCCGCCTGCGCACCCTGTCGTGGATCGTCTTCGCCGTGCTCGCCATTGCCACCGGCTACACGGTGTTCGAGGCAATCTCGCCCACCGGCATCATCTCGCGGGCGCTGATCTACGGTCCCGGCCTGGCCCTGCTCTGGGTGCTGGCACTGCTGGTGTTCGAAGTCTTCTTTTCGCGCCGCGCCTGGTGCCGCTATGCCTGCCCGATCGGCCTGACCTATGGCGTGGTCGGCATCCTTTCGCCGCTGCGCATCAAGTACACTCTCGACGGCTGTTTCCATGAAGGCGATTGCCGCAAGGTCTGCCTGGTGCCGCATGTGCTCGATACCGTGATCAAGGGCCGCGCGGTGGATACCGAAATCCCGATCGGGCCTGACTGCACGCGCTGTGGTCTGTGCGTCGACACCTGCCCGACCGGTTCACTCACCTTCGACGTCAAGGGCCTCTCCAAGCTGCTTTGAACCCGGACTCCCGCCCCTCATAAATCATGATCAGTTTTTCGAACGTAACAAAAAGCTTTCGCAAGACCCGCGTGCTCGATGCCATCAACCTTGAAATCGGCCTGGCCGAGCGGGTTGCGCTGATCGGCTCCAACGGCGCCGGCAAGACCACGCTGATCCGCTGCCTGCTCGGCGAATACACCTTGGACGGCGAGGTGACAATCAACGGCCGCGATCCTCGCAAAGAGCGCACGGCGGTGCTGGGAACGATAGGCTTCGTGCCGCAACTGCCGCCACCGCTGAAAATGCCGGTGGCGCAACTCATCGATTTCTCGGCGGCGCTGTGCGGCACCGCTCCGGCGCGCATCCACGAACTGGCAAAGCGTCTCGGCCTCGACCTGGCGCCGATCCTGACGCGACCCTTCGTCAAGCTCTCCGGCGGCATGAAGCAGAAGCTGCTGATCGCGATTGCGCTGGGCCGCGACGCGAAGGTGCTGGTGATGGACGAGCCGGCGGCCAACCTCGATCCGGAGGCGCGCAAGATCTTCTTCGAACTCCTCGCCGAGCGGCAGGAAGACGTCACCATGCTGATTTCCAGCCATCGCCTGAATGAGGTCTCGGCGCTGGTGAATCGCGTGATCGAGATGGACATGGGCAAGGTGGTGCTCGACGATCGCGTCGCCGACGACGTTTCGCTGTCCGGCCAGTTCGCCTGCCGCATTTCGATCAAGCGCAACGAGTCGGCCTTCATCAAGGCCATGCAGAACTGGAACTTCAGCGACATGGGCGACGGCCTGGAATGGGTAGGCGTGGTGCCCGGTCCCGACCGGCTGCGTTTCATGGGCATGACCTCGCGCTATGTGGCGCTGATCAGCGATTTTTCGCTGGCGGAAGCAGCAGTTATGACTCCGGCGGAGCCGGTGGCGGTATCCCTTGCGGATGGCGCTGGCGAGACGGTGAATTGATGGACCGCCGCCGCTTCATCGCCGCCGCCGTTCATGGCTTGGCCCTGACGCCCATCGCGGCCGCCCTGTCGGCCTGCGGTAACGGCAGCGCCTGGCCGGAAGGCATGACCGAGATCAAGTGGGACCGCGACACCTGCGCCCGCTGCAGCATGGTGATTTCCGACCGGCGTTTTGCCGCCGAGCTGCGCGGCGGCGAGAAGGACACCGTATTCAAGTTCGACGACATCGGCTGCGCCCTGATCTGGATGGGCGCAAAGGCGAAGGACTTTCCCTGGATGGCGGAGCCGGCGACGCGCTTCTGGGTCGCCGACGCTGGCGGCGCTGGCGACAAATGGCTGGATGCGCGCAAGGCCCACTATGCCGGCGGCAAGATGTCGCCGATGGGCTACAACTACGGCGCCCGCGCCTATGCCGAGGCGGGTTCGCAATGTTTCGAAGAAATGCGCCAGCATGTGCTGGCCAAGGGAAAATGAGATGACAACCATCCCCCCCAGCCCCCCTTCCCGTGGAAGTGGGGTGACGGAAGTTCGCGGGCTTTGCCCGCTCCGGTTTGTTGAACGGCTGCCTCCTTGGGGCGGCCCGGCGGAGGCAGCATGAAACAACTCTGGCTCACGGCCAAGCTCGACATCGTCGAATCCCTGCGCGCGCGCTGGTTCCAGGTCTATACCCTGGTTTTCGGCGGCATTGTCGCGCTGCTCTTTCTCTTCGGCCTGACCGAGTCGCGCGTACTCGGCTTCATCGGCCTCTCGCGCCTGCTGGTCACCTACATCCAGCTGACCATGGCGATCCTGCCGATCTTCGTCC
>CAZYTN010000174.1:0-1506 GCA_964650115.1 uncultured Sulfuritalea sp. | reverse complement strand
CGCCTGCTGGTCACCTACATCCAGCTGACCATGGCGATCCTGCCGATCTTCGTCCTGATCACCACGGTGCGTTCGGTGGCGGGCGACCGCGAGGCCGGCGTCTATGAATACCTGCTGTCGCTGCCGGTGTCGCTGGCGGCCTGGTTCTGGGGCAAGATCCTCGGCCGCTACCTGGTGATCTTCCTGCCGGTGTTCGGCGCCATGGTGCTTGCGGTGCTGATCGCGCTGGTACGCGGCATCGAGGTGCCCTGGGGCATGTTCGGCTACTACACGGCGCTGCTGGCGGTGATGGCGGCCTGCTTCCTCGGCATCGGCATGCTGATCTCGGCGCTGGCGCGCAGCACCGACATGGCGCAGGGCGCGGCCTTCGTGGTCTGGCTCACGCTGCTGCTGTTCCTCGACCTGATCCTGCTCGGTGTCATGATCCAGGGCAAGGTTTCGCCCGAAGTCGCGGTGACCATGGCGCTGGCCAATCCGCTGCAGGTCTTCCGCACCGCGGCGCTGGCGCTGTTCGATCCGCAACTGATCGTGCTCGGCCCCTCGGCCTACGTCATCCTCGACCTCTTCGGTACCCTCGGCTACAAGATCTTCGCCCTGGTCTATCCGACCGTGGTCGGCGTGCTTGCCGCGACCCTGGGTTATCAGCTGTTCAAGCGGGGCGACCTGCCGTGAGGATGCAAGAGTCGGCGCTGGTGATACGGCGACTTTTGGTCCTCGTACTTCTGCTGGCCGGGATGGCCCATGCCGCCGGCACGGATGAGCTGTTCGCGGCGAAGCTCGCCGACAGCGACGACAAGCCGGTCGCCATGGAAGCCTGGCGCGGCAAGCCGCTGATCGTGAATTTCTGGGCGCGCTGGTGCGCGCCCTGCCGCGTCGAGATTCCTGAACTGGCGGCAACCCAGGAGAAATATCGCAAGCGGGGACTCGTTGTCGTCGGCATCGGCCTCGAAGACAAGGCAGAATCCGTGCGTGACTTCATGAAGGCCTACGAGATGAGCTACACGGTGCTGCTGGCCAGGACCGGCGGCATGGAACTGATGCAGGCGCTGGGCAACAGCCGCGCCGGCCTGCCCTTCACCGTGGCCGTCGGGCCGAAGGGCAACATCGTCGCCAGCAAGCTGGGGGCGATGACCCGCGCCGAACTCGATGCCGCCGCCGAAGCGGTGCTGAAATAGGGACACCGATGCCGAAGCCGCTGGAACCGACGCTCGACGCGCTGCACAACCCGCTGCTGCGCTACTTCGCGGCGACGCGGCCGGCCTTTCTTTCCGTCACCTTCGTCGGCTGCCTGCTCGGACTCGCCAGCGCCGCGCATGCCGGCATCGCGCTGGGGCCGGCGCTGGCCACGGCGACGCTGTTCTTCGCCCTCGTCGCGCATGCCGGCGCCAACGTCATCAACGACTACTACGACGCCATTTCCGGCTGCGACGCGGCCAACACCGAGCGCCAGTTCCCCTTCACCGGCGGCAGCCGCTTCATCCAGAACGGCGTGCTGTCCTTGCGCGC
>CAZYTN010000173.1:0-4978 GCA_964650115.1 uncultured Sulfuritalea sp. | reverse complement strand
TTTTCGATCTCGGCCAGAACCACCGTCATGTCGATGCGCCGTTCCAGTGCGCTGCGGGTCTCGATCGCAGCGTCCGTCGTTGCCATATCCGTCATCTCTGTATCCGTCATTGAAGAAACCATTAAAAAACCGCACAGAACAAAACTGCGACCAAACTCCCGCCAAACTCCGCGTCTGCGCCCGACCGCTGGTGCCCAGGAAGGGACTCGAACCCCCACGCCTCGCGGCGCCAGAACCTAAATCTGGTGCGTCTACCAATTCCGCCACCTGGGCGCAGTCGCAACCGGCCGGCGATGCAAAACCCCGCGGCACGACGCAGATCGCGAATTTTACCTGCTTTCGACATTTCTTTCCGGCTTGCGCCGTGCCCGCAGCGAGTGACCCGGGAGTTCCGTCCCCCTTGGAAAGCCGCATGCGCGGAAGGCTCTGTAGCTATACTCCTGCCGCATCATGGCCGTCAATCACTACGAAAACTTTCCCGTTGCCTCCGTTCTGTTGCCGGCGCCCTTGCGCGAGCCGGTGGCGGCGATCTACCGGTTTGCCCGCAACGCCGACGACTTCGCCGACGAAGGCAACCTGTCGCCCGGCGAGCGCCGCGCGCTGCTGGCGGAATATCAGGCCGAACTGGATGCGATTGAACAGGGGCAACCGACGCAGCACCCGGTCTTCCTGCGTCTTCGACCAGTAATCGAGCAATATCGGTTGCCGCTGCATCTGTTTCGCGACCTGCTGGATGCTTTTACGCAGGACGTGGGCAAGGACCGTTACCGTGATTTCGCCGAACTGATGGACTACTGCCGCCATTCCGCCGATCCGGTCGGCCGCCTGCTGCTGCATCTGTTCGGACACGCCACCGAGGAGAACCTGTCCCATTCCGACGCCATCTGTTCCGCGCTACAGCTGATCAACCACTGGCAGGACATCGCCATCGACGCGACCAAGGGCAACCAGGGCAGGATCTATCTGCCGCAGGACGAGATGGCGCGCTTTGGCGTCGGCGACGGCGACGTTCTGCGCCGTGTCATCAGCGCCGACTTCCGATCTCTATTGCGTTTTCAGGTCGAGCGCGCCCGTGCCCTGATGCTCTCTGGCGCGCCGCTGGGCTGGAATCTGCCGGGGCGCATGGGCCTGGAAATCCGCGCCATCGTCGCCGGGGGCCTGCGCATCCTGGATAAAATCGAGGCCATTGATTACGATGTGTTCCAGCGTCGGCCGAAGCTCGAAACCTTCGACTGGCCGCTTATTCTGTGGCGCTCGCTGGTCCGACCCTTGGACAACAACCGGTAAATTCGCCGTGACACCTGACGAATACTGCCAGCAGCGTGCCGCCGCCAGCGGCTCCAGCTTCTATTACAGCTTTCTCTTCCTCGAACCGCGCCGGCGCCAGGCGATCACGGCGCTGTATGCCTTCTGTCGCGAAGTCGACGACGTGGTCGACGAATGCCCGGACGCCGGACTGGCGCGCACCAAGCTCGACTGGTGGCGCGGCGAAGTCGCCGCCCTGTATGTCGGACGCCCCAGCCACCCGGTAACGCAGGCCCTCGCGGGATCGCTGAAGCAATTCCACCTGCCGCAGGAACAACTGCTGGAAATCATCGACGGCATGGAAATGGACCTGGAACAGGTCCGCTACGCCGATTTCAAGGCGCTGCACCTTTACTGCTACCGAGTCGCCAGCGTGGTCGGCCTGCTCGCTGCGGAAATCTTCGGCTACCGCGAGCGCCAGACGCTCAAGTACGCCCACGACCTGGGCCTTGCCTTCCAGCTCACCAACATCATTCGCGATGTCGGCGAAGACGCCCGCCGCGGCCGCATCTACCTGCCGCAGGACGAACTCGCGCGCTTCGGCGTCAGCGAGGACGACCTGCTGCAGGCCCGCTACGGCGACAACTTCAGCCGCCTGATGGCCTTCCAGGTCGAGCGCGCCCAGGCCACCTACCGGCAGGCCTTTGCCCTGTTGCCCGCCGCCGACCGCAAGGCGCAGCGCGCCGGCCTGATCATGGCCGCGATCTATCGCGCCACGCTCGACGAGATCGTGCGCGACAGCTTTCGCGTGCTGGACCAGCGCATCTCCCTGCCGCCACTGCGCAAACTGTGGCTGGCGGGCAAGACCTGGTTTCTGGCTTGAATCCGCAGATTTCGCCCATTAGCGCAGATGGATCAGGGCATCACCTGGTCTGGCTGTACTGCCTGTCGGATAAGTCGCGGGCTCTGGCAAATCGGCTTTTCCATCTGCGTAATCTGCGGATTGAATCGAGGTTATTGGGTTGAAATTCGCTGTCATCGGTGCCGGTTATGCCGGTTTGGCCGCCGCCGTCGAACTCTCCGCTGCCGGGCATCGAGTCGAGCTGTTCGAAGTCTCGCGCACCCTCGGCGGCCGCGCCCGCGCCGCACAGATCGATGGATTCAACGTCGATAACGGCCAGCACATCCTGATCGGCGCCTATGCCGAAACCCTGCGCCTGATGCGCGCCGTCGGCGCCGATCCCGATGTCCTCCTGCGACGCACGCCGTTGCGCTTCGAGTTCCCGGGCGAATTCCTGATGAGTGTGCCCGCATTTCCCATACCCGTGCCGGCGCCGTTGCACACCCTGTTTGCCCTGCTGTTTGCCGTGGGGCTCGACTGGCGCGAGAAATGGGCGGCCATCCGCCTCATGCAGGAGCTGCGCGCCCGCCAATTCCGCATCGAACCGGACATTACCGTGACAACGTGGCTGGACAGCAATAAAACGCCGTCGCGCCAGCGCCGACTTTTGTGGGAGCCGTTGTGCATCGCCGCCTTGAATACGCCGGCTGACCGCGCCTCGGCGCAAGTGCTGGCCAACGTGCTGCGCGACAGCCTCGGCGGGATCCGCGAGGCGAGCGACCTGCTGCTGCCGCAGGTGAATCTCTCGGCACTGTTTCCGCAACCGGCGGCGAACTTCATTGAACAGCACGGCGGCGCCGTGCATCTTGGCCGTCGGGTGAATTCCATGCGGTTTGACCGCGATGGCTGGCGCATCGACGACGCCGGCCACTTCGCGCAAGTGGTGCTCGCCGTGGCGCCCTATCACCTCGCTGCCCTGGTGCCGGCACTGGCGTCGCGGGTGGCGCATTTCGAGTGGGAACCCATCGTCACCAGCTACTTCAGCTATCCAGACACGGTGCGCCTGCCGCAGCCGATGCTGGGCGTCGACGCCGGGCTCGCGCAATGGCTGTTCGACCGCGGCACCCTGTGCGGGCAGCATGGCCTGATTGCCGCCGTGATCAGCGCCCGCGGCCGCCACCTGGACCTGCCCACGGTCGAACTGGAACAGCGCATCCACGAGGAAATCGCCGGCCTGGTGCCCGGCCTGCCGGCACCGCTGGCCGTGCAGACCATCACCGAAAAGCGCGCCACCTTCGCCTGCGTGCCGAACCTGCAACGGCCACAAGCCAGAACTGAAATGCCGGGCCTGTGGCTGGCCGGCGACTACGTGGCGAGCGATTATCCGGCGACCCTGGAAGGCGCGGTGCGCAGCGGCGTGGCCGCGGCGCGAGGGATACTGGGTGACTCACCGGCAGGCTGAACGGAAGCACTGATCCCGGCTGTGGTTCGCCGTATTACCAGCGCCGGCGCGCTGCGTTCCTTTGGAAACGCTCAGCCGGAACGACATGGCGCGGTTGCGCGGTACGCTTGATCGACACCGCCGACGCAAACGCGATTGCCCGGCCCGATCACACCGCCATCACCATGGCCCCGTAGCCCGCCACGGCAGCGTCGCGCGCCAGCAGGCGCATGGGTTCTGCCATGGCCTGGGCGACGAGAATGCGGTCGAAGGGATCGGCATGCAGCGGCGGCAGGATTTCAACCACGGCGGCGTGCTGCCATCCCACCGGCAGTTCGCGGTAGCCCGCCGCGGCGCACAACTCGGCGGCGCGCGCCCCGCCCACTGGCATGTCGCCGCGCCCGAGCGCGTGCTTGATGGCGATTTCCCAGATCGACGCGGTACTGACGTAAATATCGTTGGCCGGATCGGCGATCAGACCGCGCGCCGCCGCACCGAGCCGGGCGGACCCGGTCAGCGCCCACAGCACGATCTGGGTATCGAGCAGCAGGCGCACGTTCAGCGACCACCAAGGAACAGCGCGGCCACCTCGGCGTTATGCGCGTCGATATTGTCGGG
Source organism: uncultured Sulfuritalea sp. (assembly GCA_964650115.1). Taxonomy (GTDB): domain Bacteria; phylum Pseudomonadota; class Gammaproteobacteria; order Burkholderiales; family Rhodocyclaceae; genus Sulfuritalea. The sequence goes on along the minus strand of CAZYTN010000173.1, from coordinate 833 downwards.
TACCTTGAACTCGCCCTTTGCCAGCCCGATGCGACGCGACACATCCTCCTGGATCGGTACGACGCGCGCTACCGGCTTGCCGTTGCGGGAAATCACTATCTCGGTTTCCGCGCCCGTGGCGATCTGGTCGATCAGGCGCGAAAGATGGGTTTTGGCGTCGAACAAGCTGACGGTTTGCATGAGATGCCTCCAATGCGAAATACTAGTTTGACTAGTCTAGTTAAGGTCATGCATTCTGGCAAGGCGTTTCGCCGCATCTTCGGCGCCGTCCTGCCAGCGCCGACTCTTGCTGAAGGCGCTAGGCATCCAGACGCCCGCCTGCCAGTCGCAGCGTCCGCCCGCAGCGCTGCGCCAGCGCCTCGTCGTGGGTCACCAGGATCAGCGTGGTGCCGGCCTCGGAATTCATGGCGAACATCAGGTCGATGATCTGCGCACCGGTGGCGGCATCGAGGTTGCCGGTCGGCTCGTCGGCCAGCAGCAGTTGCGGCCTCATGGCAAAGGCCCGCGCCAGGGCCACGCGCTGCTGCTCGCCGCCGGAAAGATGCTTCGGGTAATGCCCCAGCCGTTCCCCGAGGCCGACCCGGTCCAGCATCGCCTCGGACTGCGCGCGCGAATCGGCGCGGCCGGCGAGTTCCAGCGGCAGCATGGTGTTCTCCAGCGCCGTCAGCGCCGGCAGCAGCTGGAAGGACTGGAAGACGAAGCCGAGCAGCCGGCCGCGCAATTCGGCGCGGGCATCTTCGTCGAGCGCGGCGAGATCCTGACCGCCCAGATGCACCGTGCCCGACGAAGGCAGGTCGAGGCCCGCCATCAGCCCCAGCAGCGTCGACTTGCCC